>CADCWB010000146.1 GCA_902806295.1 uncultured Sphingomonas sp.
CTCGGGGGAGACACTCTGACGCTGGTGATAGCACCCGAATAGCCGCACGGCGGCTGATCGCTGGAGCGGGCGAAGGGATTCGAACCCTCGACCCCAACCTTGGCAAGGTTATGCTCTACCCCTGAGCTACGCCCGCTCTGGCGAAAAGGCCGGAAGGTCCGGCCGGGTAAGGCGGCGCGCCTAGCATGGGGTTTCGCCAGCGCGCAACCCCCTTCGCCCGCCACCTTGCGACGGACCCGCGCCACGCTCATATGCGCCGAAGTCCCCAGTGAAGCGAGGTGCATGCGTGGCCACCCTTGGTCTGAGTTCCGAAGAGCGGGAGGCGATCCGCGCCTTTCAGGAGACCGTGCTGCAACCCTCGATGACCAATCTGGTCATCCTCGACTTCTGGGCGGAATGGTGTGGTCCCTGCAAGCAGTTGAGCCCGGTGCTGGAGAAGGTTGCGGAGGACTATGCCGCCAAGGGCGTCAAGCTGGTCAAGGTCGACGTCGACAAGGACAAGGTAATCGCGGCGCAGTTCCAGATTCGATCGATCCCGACCGTTTACGCGTTCTTCGGCGGCCAGCCCGTCGCCGACCTCACCCAATATCGCAGCGAGGGCCAGCTCAAGCGCGTACTCGACCAGCTGCTCGGCCAGCTCAAGGTGGGCGGTGAGGAGCAGGCTTTGGAAGCGGAGATCGAACCGCTAATCGCCATGGCGGAGGAAGTGCTCGATGGCGGCGACGCGCCGCGGGCCGAGAACATCTTTCTCCAGATACGCGACATGGCGCCGGAGCATCCGCAGGTGATTGCCGGGCTGGCTCGTGCGGTGCTCGCTCAAGGGCGCAACGATGAAGCCGCCGCCCTGCTCGAGTCCGTGCCCGAAGGGGCTGCGAATGACCCGGCCTTTGCTCGCGCCCGGGCGGCTCTGGCGCTCGCCGCCGCAGCTCCGGCGAGCCCGACGGGCGAGCTCGAGGCGCGGCTGGCTTCAGATCCCGACGACCATCAAGCTCGGTTTGACTTGGCGGCAGCGCGCATGGCCAACGGCGATCGCGACAATGCCGCCGATGCGTTGCTTGAGCTCATCCAGCGGGATCGTGAGTGGAACGAGGGAGCCGCCCGTAGCAGGCTGTTGCAGCTGATCGAGGCGGCCGGACTGGAAGACCCGTGGGCGCGCACGCAGCGCCGCCGGCTGTCGGCACTGCTCTTCACATGAGCGGTAGCGCCGTCCGCCTGCCACTGTTCCCGCTGGCCGGTGCGATCCTGTTCCCGCGCAGCCAGCTGCCGCTGCACATTTTCGAACCCCGTTACCGCTCGATGGTCGAGGACGCCACCGCCGGCCGGGCACGGATTGGCATGATCCAGCCGCAAGGCTCGGGCGACGACCCCAACCATCCGCAGCTCTATCGCGTCGGCTGCGTCGGGGAGATCGTCGGCCTGGAGGAGCTGGACGACGGTCGTTTCAACGTCGTGCTGCAGGGTTCCACCCGCTTTCGCCTGATTGCCGAAGCGGATGTCGGTACGGCCTATCGCCAGGCCGATGTCGATCCGCAAGCATTCGACGACAGCGATCCCGAGCCGCTCGGCCTGGCCCAGCGCTCGGAAGTCGAACGTGAGGCGCGGCGGTTGGGCGAGACCATGGGGCTGACGGTGGACTGGTCGGCAGTCAACCGGCTGGATGACGAAATGCTCGTCAACGCCATCGCCCAGGTTGCCCCTTTCGACATCGGTGCCAAGCAGGCCTTGCTGGAGGAAGCGACACTGCCAGGCCGTGCCGATCTATTGGTACAGCTGATGCAGTTCCTGCGTGCCGCCCATGGCGGCGGCGGCGGCAACAGCGCGCGCCTGCAATAACGCTTAGATAGGCAGCCCGCGCAGCAGCAGCGGCAGGTCGCCGCTGGTGCCGCGGGCCTCCGCATTGAGCCGGTCCTTCACGGGCCCAATGCGATCGACCAGGCTCATGCCCAGCCGCCGCACTGCCGAGGCCGTCCGCCCGGGGATGCCGTACAAGCGCGTCAGGCTGTCGGTTGCCAGTGCCACCGAGAGGGTATCCAGGCTCCGCCACCGCTGGTAGCGCGCCAGCAACTGCGTATCCCCCAGGTCCAGACCCAGCCGGGCGCCGTCCACCAGCACCTCCGCCAGCGCCGCCGCATCGCGAAAGCCAAGGTTCAAGCCTTGGCCTGCGATCGGGTGCACGGCATGAGCGGCGTCGCCGATCAGGGCGAGCCGTTGATCGGTAATCCGCGCCGCGTGGTGAAAGCCAAGTGGATAGGTCGAGCGCGGCGCGATCATCCGCACCTCCCCTAAGAAGCCGCCCATCGCGGCCTGCGCCTCGGCCGCGAAGTCCTCGTCAGACAGGCTCATCCAGCCGTGCGCATCCTCCGCAGGAACCGACCAGACCATGGCCGAGCGATGACTGCCGTCGGCCAGATCGCTCATCGGCAGCAGCGCGAATGGTCCGCCGGGATAGAAGATTTCGTAGGCGACGTCGTCGTGCGGATAGCGGTGAGCCAGCGTGGAGACGATCGCCGCATGGTCGTAGCGCCAACGCGCCGTGCGGATGCCGGCCGCCTCCCGAGTCGGTGAGTTGCGGCCCTCAGCCACAATCAGCAGTGGTGCGCGCAGCTCGGCGCCATCGGCGAGGCTGGCCACGACGCCATGCTCGCCGCGCTCAAGCGTGATTGCCGAGCTGCCCCAGCGCACAGCGACCCGCTCGCCTGCTTCCGCCCGCGCCCGCAGCGCTGCGCGCAAGTGCCGGTTCTCGTGCATGTGGCCGAGCGGCTCACCGTCTTCGCCCGGTTCGAACGTCAGGCCGCCGGCTCCTAACCCGTCCGCGACCCTGATCGCTCGGATCGGATTGCCGGGCTCGGGCAGGTATTCGGCCACCCCCGTTGCGCGCAGCATCCGCATGCTGGACGAGGATACTGCACTGGTCCGGCCATCGAACGCGGCGCCCTTGCGCAGCTCTGGGTCGGCCGGATCGATCACAATGCTCGACAGCCCACTAGCATCAAGCGCTCCGGCGAGCGCCAGTCCGACCAGGCCGCCGCCAAGGATAATCACGTCCGATTGCTCCATCGGCCTTGTCTAGCGGCTTGCCCGCATGCCGTCATCCTTGACCATGGTCTGGGTCGACGGGCACTATGGCGTCACTTTCAACGCGGGTGGGGACTGGAGAACATGGCGACGGCGGCGGGACGCGCGCAACGGCGGGAGCTGGAGCCGGACTGGCGCGGCCGGCTGAGCGACAATCTGCGAGCCTTTGCCATCCGCACTGCCGGCGCCCTGTTGCTCGCACTGGCGCTGGCGCTGACCGTTGCCCTGTTGACTCACAACACGACCGACCCGAGCTGGAGCACGGCGGCGGGCGGCCCGCCTAGCAATTGGCTGGGAACTCCGGGGGCTTTCGCCAGCGACCTGCTGCTGCTGCTGCTGGGGCTGGGCGCAGTGCTGCTGCTGCCGGTGCTCGGACTATCGGGCGTGCGCCTGTTGCGCGGTGAGGAGGCTGGTCGCATCGGCCGCATGCTGCTGGTCAGCGCGGTTGGTGCGGTGCTGGTCGGCGGCGCGCTCGGGCTGACCGCCGGTTCCGCCGTCTCCGGTCTGCCAGGCGGATGGGGCGGCGCGCTTGGACTCGCTGGAGCGCGCGGCATCGAATTCGGGCTGGAGCGCATCGGGGATCCCGGCATCGCCAATCCGGTTCGGCTCGCGCTAATCGTGCTGCTGGCGCTGACCGGCGTGGTTCTGGCGGTCTTGGCGCTCGACCTCCGTGCCGAGGAGCGCGGCTGGGTCGCCGACCGGTTCCGCCGGAGGGAGAGCGATCCTGCGGTAGCGCCTCGGCGCACGGCTGCCATCAAGCGCAAGGAGCGCGACGAGCCTGCTCCTGCCGCTCCACCGCGCTCACGGCCCTCCGTCGCAGTCACCGAGCCGACTGCCGCCATCGCCCCAGCCATCAAGAAGGCCGACAAAGGCCGCGGCAAGGCGCAGCAGCAGAGCCTGGCGCTGGGTGACAACTTCGCACTGCCGCCAATCGAACTCCTCACCGCCCCTCCGGAGAGCGGCCGCAATCCCGTCGATCGCGCCGGGCTGGAGCGCAACGCTCGCCTGCTCGAGTCGGTGCTGGAGGATTTCCATGTCCGCGGAGACATCGTCGAGGTGCGACCGGGTCCGGTCGTCACCATGTACGAGCTGGAGCCGGCCAGCGGCATCAAGGCGAGCCGGGTGATTCAGCTCGCCGACGACATCGCCCGCAACATGTCGGCGCTATCCGCCCGGGTTGCGACCATTCCCGGCCGCAGCGTGATCGGCATCGAACTGCCCAATCCTAAGCGCGAGAGCGTCGCCTTGCGTGAGCTGGTCGCCAGCCAGGCGTTCGAGGATCAGGCGATGAGCCTGCCGCTAATCCTGGGTAAGAACATCGCCGGCGATCCCGTCATCGCCGACCTCGCGCCGATGCCGCACTTGCTGGTTGCCGGCACCACCGGGTCGGGCAAGTCGGTTGGCCTCAACTGCATGATCCTGTCGCTGCTCTACCGCATGGGGCCGGACGAGTGCCGGATGATCATGATCGATCCCAAGATGCTGGAGCTCAGCGTCTACGACGACATCCCGCACCTGCTCTCGCCAGTGGTCACCGAGCCGGCCAAGGCCATCCGGGCACTCAAGTGGGCCGTCGAGCAGATGGAGGAGCGCTATCGCATGATGGCCAGCCTCGGCGTGCGCGCACTCAAGAGCTTCAATGAAAAGGTGCTCGACGCCAAGGCGCGCGGGACCAAGCTCGGACGCCGGGTCCAGACCGGCTAC
>CADCWB010000147.1 GCA_902806295.1 uncultured Sphingomonas sp.
CAATTTCACCCTGCCAAGCCAGCTCAAGGCCTGGCTCGACCGCATTCTCGTCGCCGGCGTGACCTTCCGCTACCGTGAAGATGGTTCGGCCGAGGGCCTGACGGGCGGCAAGCGCGTGATCGTGGCGCTCAGCCGGGGCGGGTTCTACGGCAAGGACACTCCGGCGGCCGGCCTTGAGCACCTTGAGACCTACCTGCGCGGCGTGTTCGGCTTTATCGGCATCACCCCCGAGTTCGTCGCCGCCGACGGGATCGCGGTCGGCCCCGAGGTGCGCCAGAAGTCGGTGGCAGTCGCTCTCGGGGAGGTCGAGAAGCTGGCGGCCTAAGGTGCTCGTCTCCGGTGAGCGCGCGCCCTCACGCACTCACTGGAGGCAGGTTCGAGCTGCTTCATGCCGACCGTGCGCATCCGCATTAGCGTTCGCTTCGTATCTCGATCGAGTGGGGGCGACACGTAAAAGGGAATGTAGATGGGACGCAACAAAGCAAGACGATCAGGCCTGATTGCCGCAGCCGCGATCGCGATGGCTGCCGCCAGTCCGGCACAAGCCGCCGAATATTTGTTCGGTTTCTCCGGCAGCGGCTTCTTCGGGGGTAGCTTGAATGCCACCGGCACTTTGACGACGAGCGACGCCTCGTCGGTCAATCCGCTCAACGGGTTCACCGTCCAGACCATCACTGGCATCAGCGGCGTGTTCAACGGCTCGGCGATCACTGGGCTGGCCCCCGGTGTGTTCGGGGCCAACAACCTGTTCTATTTGACCGGCCCCTTTTTCGTGGACGGGAACGGATTGGGCTTCACCACCGCCGCAGGCGTTTCGGCAAACTTGTTCGTTACCAACGGCTCGGCCTTCCGGGTAAATACGCAAGGCGCTGGACTGCTCACCGGGCTGGTGACCGCTACCGCCACGCCCGTGGCTGCCGCCGTTCCTGAGCCGGCAACATGGGCGATGCTGATCCTTGGCTTTGGAGCCATCGGCTACTCACTTCGGTCCACCCGGAAGGCAGCCCGCGCCCCCGCTTAACTACGGTTCGAGGTTGCGGCGCTGGTCACCTGACTGGCGCCGCATACTCTTCGCCGCCGGTCGCTGCACGAAAGGGAAGCGCGACAGGGGGCAAGACCAGCCCTAGGCTAGCAGCCGCAGCGGGTTCTCGATCAATGGCTTAAGCGCCTGCAGGAAGTTGGCCGCGTCCCAACCGTCGACGACCCGGTGATCGCAGGACAGCGACAGGTTCATCCGCTTGCGGATCTCCAGTTCGCCGTTCAGCGGCACGACCTTTTCCTCGACCTTGTTGACCGCGACTGTCGCCACCTGCGGCGGGCTGATCACCGGGGTCGAAGTGATGCCGCCCATCGGCCCCAAGGACGAGATGGTGAAGGTGGGGCCGGACAGCTCCTCCCGCGTCGCCTTGCCGGTTTTCGCCGCCTCGGACAGGCGCCCGATCTCGCTGGCGAGCTCCCACACCGACAGCCGCTCCGAGTTGCGGATTACCGGCACCATCAAGCCCGACGAGGTCTGCGCCGCCATGCCCATGTGGACGGCGCCGTGGCGGGTAATTACGTTCGCCTGATCGTCATAAGTCGCGTTGATCATCGGCCATTCGGCCAGCGCACGGGTAAGGGCGGTGATCAGGAACGGCAGCAACGTCAGCTTGGGATTGTCGCCGCGGTCGCGGTTCATCATCGCCCTGGCGTCTTCCAGAGCGGTGACGTCATATTCCTCGACCAGGGCGAAGTGTGGAATCCGGCGCTTCGCCTCCTGCATATTCTCGGCGATCTTGCGGCGTAGCCCAACCACCTTGATCTGCTCGTCGGCCCGCGCGGCCGAGCCTCGTCCGGAGACCTGCCCGCCGTTGTAGAGCAAGTAGCCGTCGAGGTCGGCGTGACGCACACGGTCTGACGCGGTCTTCACCTGGGCGAGGTCGATGCCAAGATCGCGCGCGCGCTGCCGAACGGCGGGGGAGGCCAGAAGAACGTGCTTCAGCGCTTCGCTTCCGCTCGTCCCGAGCGAAGTCGAGGGGCGTTGTTCAGTGGTTTGCTCGCGCGTACGCTCCTCGACTTCAGGCTGCGCCTCCCGCTCGGGACGAGCGGGCTCGTCAGCCACAGCAAGCGCCGGCAGAGCCTCTTCCTGCGCAGCCGTCGGCGCCACCGCGCCGTCAGCCATCGCCACGCTGTCGATCCGCTCGCCTTTGAAGTCCGTCTCCGTACCCTCTTGCGACGCGATGGGCGTAGCGGCTGCACCCTCCGTCTCGATCTCGACCAGCACGGAACCGATCGCCACCTGGTCGCCGACCTCGCCCGCCAACGCCCTGACCGTCCCCGCCACCGGCGACTCCATTTCGACGGTGGCCTTGTCGGTCATCATGTCGGCCAATTGCTGGTCTTCCTCGACCCGGTCGCCGACCTTGATGTGCCAGGCAACGATCTCAGCCTCGGCGATGCCTTCGCCGATGTCCGGGAGCTTGAATTGGTAGGTAGCCATCAGTCGACCATGACCTTTTCTAGTGCCGTCTTCAGGCGCTTCGGCCCGGGAAAATAGGCCCATTCGTAAGCGTGCGGGTAGGGGGTGTCCCACCCGGCCACGCGCTCGATCGGCGCCTCGAGGTGATAGAAGCAGCGCTCCTGCACTAGCGTTGCGAGCTCCGACGCGAAGCCGGAGGTGCGGGTCGCTTCCTGCACGACCAGACAGCGGCCGGTCTTTTTCACCGATGCTTCAATCGTCTCAATGTCGACGGGCACCAGCGTGCGCAGGTCGATCACTTCCGCATCCACGCCATTCTCTTCGACCGCGGCAAGCGCGACGTGGACCATCGTGCCGTAAGCCAGCACCGTCAGGTCATTACCGCCGCGGACCACCTGCGCTTTGCCGAGCGGGACAGTGTAGTGGCCGTCTGGCACCTCCGCTTCGGCGCGCTTGGCCCAGGGTGTCACGGGCCGGTCGTGATGCCCGTCGAACGGACCGTTATAGATCCGCTTGGGCTCAAAGAAGACGACCGGATCCGGGTCCTCGATGGCCGCGATCAGCAGGCCCTTGGCGTCGTAGGGGGTGGAGGGGATCACCACCTTCAGCCCGGCCACATGAGTGAACAGTGCCTCGGGCGATTGCGAGTGGGTCTGCCCGCCGAAAATGCCGCCGCCATAGGGCGTGCGAATGACCATCGGCATGGTCCATTCAGCCGCCGTGCGATAGCGCATCTTGGCGACTTCGCTGACGATCTGGTCGTAGCCGGGGTAGATATAGTCGGCGAACTGGATCTCGATCAGCGGCTTCAGCCCGTACGCCGCCATTCCGACAGCGGTGCCGATGATGCCGCCCTCGCTGATCGGCGCGTCGAAGCAGCGGGTCTTGCCGAATTTGCGCTGCAACCCCTCCGTCGCTCGGAACACGCCGCCGAAGTAGCCGACGTCCTCGCCGAACACGACCACGTCGGGGTCGCGCGCCATCATCACTCTATGGGCCGAATTGATAGCCTGGATCATGTTCATGACGGCCATCAGTCGTGCCCCGCTTCATGCAGGCAGGCGGCGCGCTGTTCGGCCAAGTGCCAAGGCAGCTCGGCATAGACGTCGTAGAACATGCTGGCGATATTCTCGCGGCCCTGTTCGGGTAGGATGCCGAGCTTTTCGGCTTCCTTCTGCGCGGCCCGGACCGCCACATCGGCCTCCTTGACCAGCGCGTCGTGGCGCTCGTCGTCCCACTCGCCGAGCGCAATCAGGTGTTGCTTAAGCCGCGCGATCGGGTCGCCCAGCGGCCATTGCTGCGCTTCTCCGGCCGGACGGTAGCCGGTCGGATCATCGGAGGTGGAGTGTCCTTCCGCGCGATAGGTGAAGAACTCAATCAGGGTCGGCCCGTTGTTGCCGCGCGCCCGCTCGGACGCCCATTGCACGGCGGCATAGACCGCCAGCGCATCGTTGCCGTCGACCCGCAGCCCCGCCATGCCATAGCCGACCGCTCGCGCCGCAAAGGTCGCGCGCTCGGCCCCGGCGATGCCGCTGAAGCTGGAGATCGCCCATTGGTTGTTGACCACGGCCAGCATCACTGGCGCGTTGTAGACGGTGGCGAAGGTCATCGCCGAGTGGAAGTCGCCCTCGGCCGTGGCGCCGTCGCCGATCCAGCCCATGCAGATCCGGCTGTCGCCCTTGATCGCCGCGCCCATCGCCCAGCCGACCGCCTC
>CADCWB010000148.1 GCA_902806295.1 uncultured Sphingomonas sp.
CCAACACCAATCCAATCATCTAGTCACTCTTGTTCAGATCCGGGCGCCCGGTTCGAACGCCATGTCGTCCTCGATGGAATCACTGGGTTTCAGCGACAGGTCGCGGTGCCGTATATTCGGCGAAAAGCCACGAGCGCGCAACCGTTCGCCCATTTCAGCAGCGGCGGCGACCGAACGGTGGCGGCCACCCGTGCACCCAAAGGCCACGGCCACATAGGTTTTGCCGGCCTGCCAGTAACGCGGGATGAGATCGGACAGCAGTTCTTCGGTCCGGTCGAGCGTGCTCTGCCAGCCATCCTGGGCTGCCACATAGTCCCGTACTGGAGCGTCGAGCCCGGTCTGCGGGCGTAGCTCCGCGACCCAATGAGGGTTGGGGATGAAGCGAAGGTCGAAGACGAGGTCGGCCGTGCGACTGATCCCACGGGCGAAACCGAAGCTTGTGATCGTAATCACCGGCTCATCGCGGTCCTCGCCGTAACGGCGGCGAAGCTCGTCCCGCAGGTCGGCCGGCTTGAAGTCCGTGGTATCCAGCACCGAGTCGGCCGCCAGGCGCAACGCCGCCGTAAGGTTGCGTTCGCGGGCGATGCCGTCCTCGGCTGGCCGGTCGGGAGCGAGCGGGTGCCGTCGGCGGGTCTCGTCGTAGCGGCGGATCAACTCCGCCCCGGTCGCGTCAAGGTAGAGTATTTCGGCCCGGACGCCTTTCACGGCGCGGAAGATGTCGGGCAAGCGATCAGGATCGAAGCCGCGGCTGCGCGAGTCCATGCCGATCGCCACATGAGCGTCGCGGCGGCTGCGATCCGCGCCATGGACGAAGTCCCCGATCAGGGCGGTGGGCAGATTGTCGACCGTATCCCAGCCCATGTCCTCCAAGGCATCAAGCACGGTCGACTTGCCAGCGCCGGACATGCCCGTGACCAATAACAGGCGCGGCAGGCGCTTGCCCGATAGTCGCCCCGCGTCGTTCATGACCTCGTGCCCGACCGGTCCAGTGCCAGGAAGACCTTCGCGGCAGCGGAGGCCGTCATCGCATCGACGCTGATCAAGGGTACGGACATGCCCAGGATCGAGCGCGACTGCGAGTCGTCAGGCAAGCGCTGCAGTTCGCTGGTGAGCTCAACCATCATCGCGACCGGAACATCGGTAGCGGTGGGGACCTCTACAATGCCGATTCCGCGGATTTCCAGCTTGCCGACGATGGACGGCGGAGCGCTGGCGAGCAGTCGTTCGCCCTGCTTCCGGATCATGGTCTGGTCGTCGCTGACCAGGGTAAAGCCACGATCGATCAGTCGCAGCGCCAAGTCGGACTTGCCGGAGCCCGACGGACCGGTGATCAGCACGGCTCGACCATCCAGAGCGACGGTGCTGGCATGCAGGGTCTCGGACGACAGTCGAATGTTCATGGCGCGACCTCCTGCGTTTCGGGAGCGGCCTGAAGGCAGATCGTGAAGCGGGCACCAGACGGCGCGTCATCGCGGTCGGCCACGTTGATCTCCCCATCGTGGCCTTTCACGATCGCACGCGCGATCGCCAGGCCCAGTCCCGAATGGCGACCGAAAGGATCGCGCTCCGGCCGTACGGAATGGAAGCGATTGAAGATCGCTTCGCGCGCCGCCTCCGGAACGCCCGGCCCTTCGTCGTCGATGCGGATGCGCACCAGATCGCCGACGCGGGCCACGGCCACTTCCACCAGCCCGCCAGTGGGTGAGAAGCTGATGGCGTTATCGATGATATTGTTGAGCGCCCGAGCCAGCCGGTTCGGCTCCCCAAGCACGATAGCGCTGCGGGCCCGTGGCCGAGCAAAGGCAATACGAACATCTCCGGTCAGTCGACGTTCCTCCCAGCTCTTGATCAAAGCGCCAATCAGTTCGCCAAGATCGACCGCTTCGAACCGCGCGCGGGCAAGCTCCGCATCGGTGCGCGCCGCTTCGCCGATATCGCCGATCAGCCGGTCGAGCCGGAGAACGTCCTGGCGCACCACGTCCAGCAATTGCCGCTTCAGACCGGGGTCTTCGATCCGCTCGAGCCCGTCGACCGCGCTCCGCAGCGAAGCGAGCGGATTCTTCAACTCGTGGGTCACATCGGCTGCAAAAGCTTCGATGTTGTCGATCCGTTGCCGCAGCGCATGGCTCATGTCGCTTACAGACCGCGCCAGCAGTCCGATCTCGTCGCGCCGGGAGGGCAGGCGAGGCACCTTGACTTCACGAGCGCGACCCTGGCGCACCCGGTGCGCTGCCAGCGCCAGCCGACGAAGCGGCCGGGCGATGGTTCGAGCCAGAAACAGCGACAAGAGAACCGACAAGACGGTGGCGACGAGCAGGCCCACTGCCAGCTTGCGGCGCTCCAGTCTGATGGTTCGGGTGAAATTGCGGTCGTTGTACGTGACCAGCACGATGTTCCCGCCACCCGATGGAGCGGCGGCCGAAATCACAGGTGTCAGGTCAGGCGCGTTGCGGATGGCAGTGACTGGGCGCCCTGCTTTGGTAGCGCTGACCGCCTCCGGCCATGCCTGGAGCCGGTCGACAGTGGGCTCCTGGAAGTCAGTGGGCGTACGCTCGCCAACAAGGGCGTTGAACCCGCGGTCGAGTGCGCGGGCTACACTCTTGGTCCATCTTTGCTCCGATGGGTTGCGCAAACGGTAGGTTGGGCCAGTCACCCGCCAGCTGTCGAGCAGCAGTGCGCCTGAGCGGTCGTAGAGCCGAAATCGGCTGTCGCTTGCCTGGCCGATCCGCCCGACAAAGGCGCGCATTTCCGGCGCTGACAACTCGCCGATCGCCGCGGCGGTGAGGTAGGCTTCGCGCTGGACCTGTCGCTCGCGTTCGTCCTGAAGCTGATTGCGGAAACTGTCGAGGAAGAGGATGGCCAGACCCATCACTACCAGCGTGATGACGTTGACGGCCAGAATGCGGTGCGTCAGGGACCAGCGCCGCGACCAGCTGAGGTCGAGGCCAAGCTCGCTGCTGTCCGGCGGGTCATTCCTCGCCAAAGCGATATCCCACCCCGTAGAGCGTCTCGATCCCATCAAAGTCAGGGTCCACCTGCCGGAACTTGCGCCGGACGCGCTTGATGTGGCTGTCGATCGTGCGGTCGTCGACGTAGACGTCGTCCTGGTAAGCGACGTCGAGCAGTTGGTTGCGGCTCTTGACCACTCCCGGACGAGTGGCGAGTGCCTCCAGGATGAGGAATTCAGTAACGGTGAGGGTCACCGGCTTGCCGTCCCAGGTGACCCTGTGCCGCGCCGGATCCATGGTTAGCCGTCCGCGGTCGAGCAACTGTCCTTCGGCTTCTTCGCTGCCTCCGCTATCGGCCGAATCACGCGCCATCTCCGTTCGCCGGAGGATCGCGCGGATGCGGGCGATCAGCAGGCGTTGGCTGAACGGTTTCGCGATATAGTCGTCGGCGCCCATGGCCAAACCCATCGCCTCGTCCATTTCGTCGTCCTTGGACGTAAGAAAGATCACCGGCATAACGGCTACCTTCTCGCCGCCGTCGCGCAGCCGGCAGAGCAGCTCCATCCCATCCATTCCGGGCATCTTAATATCGAGCACGCCAAGGTCGGCAGGGTTGTCCGACAATGCTTTTAGCGCGCTCGCGCCATCGGTGTAGACGCGCGTCACGAAGCCTTCTGCCTGCAAGGCGATGGACACCGATGTCAGGATATTGCGGTCGTCGTCGACCAGCGCGATGACCTGGCTCAAGCATCCCTCCGAGGTGTTCCAGACCGCCTAGCCCAGTGCCCCGACAGGAGACAAGTTCGGCCGCGGCCATTTTGACCCCGCAACTTTTTTGGGGCTATAGGCGCTTGAGCGCATACGTACGCGGCGGCAGCCTCTTCTCTTAGGGGAACGCCGCCGTTTGCATTTATCAGGCAAGGGGAAGTTGAGTGGTGAAGCGGGTTCCGCAGTTCGGGCTTGAAGCACAGAGTATTCGGACCAACGCCGAGCTGTTCTGGAATCTCACCACGGCACCACTTGTGGAGCAAGTCGTCAGCCGCGGCGAAGGACTGCTGGCGAAGGATGGCCCGATCGTGGTCAAGACCGGCCGGCACACCGGCCGTTCCGCGCAGGACCGCTTCGTGGTGCGCGACGAGACTACCGAGGACAGCGTCTGGTGGGGCAAGTCCAACAAGCCGATGGACTCGGCGGCGTTTGATCGGCTGTATGCAGATTTTGTCGAGGCGCTGGCGGAGAAGCCAACCCTGTTCGTCGCCGACCTGTTCGGCGGCTCGCAGCCGGAGCACCGCGTTAAGGTACGCGTGATCAACGAGCTCGCCTGGCACAACCTGTTCATCCGGACCATGCTCGTCCGTCCGGAACCCGAGGCATTGGGGAGCTTCCTGCCGGATTACACTATTATCGACCTGCCGAGCTTCAAGGCCGATCCCGAGAAGCACGGTTGCCGATCGGAGACGGTGATCGCCATCAACTTGACCCGCAAGCTGATCCTGATCGGCGGGACCGAGTACGGCGGCGAGATGAAGAAGTCGGTGTTCGGCTTGTTGAACTTCCTGCTGCCGGAGCAGGGCATCATGCCGATGCATTGTTCGGCCAACATCGGACCGCAGGGCGACACGGCGGTGTTCTTCGGCCTGTCGGGGACGGGCAAGACGACGCTGTCGGCCGATCCCAGCCGGACGCTGATCGGCGACGACGAGCATGGCTGGTCGGATACGGCAGTCTTCAACTTCGAGGGCGGCTGCTACGCCAAGATGATCCGCTTGTCGGCCGAGGCCGAGCCTGAGATCCATGCCACCACCAAGCGCTTCGGCACGGTGCTCGAGAACGTGATGCTCGACGAGCAGCGCCGCGTGCGCTTCGAGGACCAGTCGATCACCGAGAACACGCGCGCCAGCTACCCGCTGCACTACATCCGTAACCACGTGCCGAGCGGGCGCGGCGGCCATCCGAAG
>CADCWB010000149.1 GCA_902806295.1 uncultured Sphingomonas sp.
CGCGACGAACGGCTGCAGACCATCCTCCGCCTGATCACCGACTTCAACAAGAAGGATATCGCCGTTTCCGAGGAAACGCGCTTTGCCCAGGACCTCGAATGGGACAGCCTGACGGTGATGGATTTCGTCGCTGCGGTCGAGGACGAGTTCGACATCATCATCACCATGAACCGCGCCGCCGAGATCGAGTCGGTCGGACAGTTGGTCGACGCCGTCGCCGAACTGAAGGGCGAGTAAGTGACCGATCCCGGACTCGCCATGATCGCCGACGCTGCCGAGCCCGCTCCGCGCGGCACCTCGCACGATCTGTTCAGCAAGTTCGATCCGCTGATCCAGCAGCGCGAGCAGCTGCTTTCGACCGGCCTGACCGACCCGTTCAACCTGGTGATGGAGCGGGTCGAGAGCCCGACGGTCGCCATTTGCAGCGGGCGCCGCACCATTCTGCTCGGCACCTACAACTATATGGGCATGACCTTCGATCCGGACGTGATCGAAGCGGGCAAGCAGGCGCTGGACGAGTTCGGCTCCGGGACGACGGGCAGCCGGGTGCTGAACGGCACCTACCAGGGCCATCGCGAATGCGAGGACGCGCTCAAGGAGTTCTACGCCATGGATCATGCCATGGTGTTCTCGACCGGATACCAGGCGAACCTCGGGATCATTTCCACGCTAGCCGGCAAGGATGACTATATCATCCTGGACACCGACAGCCATGCGTCGATCTACGACGGCTGCGCGCTGGGCAATGCGCAGATCGTCGCTTTCCGCCACAACGACGTCGAAGCGCTGGAGAAGCGGCTGAAGCGTTTGCCGCCGGAGGCCGGCAAGCTGGTGGTGCTGGAAGGCGTTTATTCCATGCTCGGCGACACCGCCCCGCTCAAGGAGATGGTCGCCATCTCCAAGGCGCATGGCGCGATGGTGCTGGTCGACGAGGCGCATTCGATGGGTTTCATCGGCGAGCACGGCCGCGGCGTCGCCGAAGCTCAGGGCGTGATCGAAGATGTCGACTTCATCATCGGCACCTTCTCCAAGTCGGTCGGCACAGTCGGCGGCTTCTGCGTATCGAACCACCCGAAGTTCGAGATCCTGCGTCTGGTCTGCCGGCCCTACGTCTTCACCGCCTCGCTACCGCCAAGCGTCGTAGCGACCGCCGCAACCTCTATCCGCAAGCTGATGCACGGCGGAAACAAGCGCGCGCATCTGCTGGAGAACAGCAGGCGCCTGCACGGCGGGTTGAAGCAACTCGGCTTTCAACTCGGCACCGACCAGCCGCAGTCCGCCATCATCGCGGTCATTATGCCCGACCTGGAGCGCGGCGCAGCGATGTGGGAAGCGCTGCTGCACGAGGGCCTGTACGTGAACCTCGCCCGGCCGCCGGCAACCCCGCAAGGCATGACGCTGCTGCGCTGTTCGCTATGTGCCGAACATTGCGAGGAGCAGGTAAGCGAGA
Source organism: uncultured Sphingomonas sp. (assembly GCA_902806295.1). Taxonomy (GTDB): domain Bacteria; phylum Pseudomonadota; class Alphaproteobacteria; order Sphingomonadales; family Sphingomonadaceae; genus Sphingomicrobium. The sequence continues at coordinate 1,451 of CADCWB010000149.1, forward strand.
TCCTTGGCATGTTCGAGGCCGCCGGCAAGAAGGTCGGCGTTATTTAGCTCAGCCGCTAGCGGTAAGCAGGCGCCATCCGTCGGGCAGGTAGTCCACCGACATATAGTAATAGAAAGCACAGGCGTTTCCTTCCAGGAAGGCACCGCCCTTCAACACGCCAAGCGCCGTGGTCCCGACGTATACCGGCGCTCCGCTGTCGCCCCGGCGGCATTGCGGACCCCGCACGGTGACCCAACTGGCTGAGCACAGGCCGCCGCACAGCTCACCGGGCGGAGCGAAGTCAGTCAGCTCTACTTCCGCGCAGCTTGCGCCGGAGGCCTCACCGCGCTTGCAGACCCAATCGCCGGCGCGGGTCATCGGTCTCGTCAGCCAGCCGGTCACGGGCCGGGCGATGGTTCGGGGCGTGTCCGTGAACAGTAGTGGCGGCTCGCCGCCGACCCCGGTGTGCACCTGCACGTCACGGTAGGCGGTGCCCCATTGACCCGCGAACTTCAGCAAGCGCTCCTCGCCGTCCGGCCCGCGATAGCTCATCTGGTCGGCGCAATGGGCGGCCGTGGTAACACCGCGCTCGGCGCCTCGGCCCACGAGAAAGCCGGTCGTGCAAATGGTGCGCAGGCCAGTGCCTTCACTGACCACGCGCGATCCGCCGACAGCGCCGGCGTTCTCGAAGCTCGCAATAATCGGGCGGACCTCCACCGGCACGCCGGTCAGCAAGCTCAACTCCGCCGCGACCTCCACGACCGGCCGGATCACGGCGGAAGCGCGTTGAAAGACGAGCAGGCGACCGGTGCGCGGATCGTGGCCGATCCCGCGGGTGCCCGGAACCGCCCGCGCGATCTCGCTGCGGTAACGATCAATCACAGCTAGGACCTGGGCTCGTGTTGCCTCTGCTCCACCTCTGATCGTAACCGGCACCTTGTCGGGCCCGACCGGCAGCAGCAACTCGGTCGCGGGCTGCTCTCCCTTGAGCAACACAATCAACCGATAGTCGGGTGAATGCTGAAAATAGAGTCCGGCCAAGCGATCGCCGAACCGCACGCGCAAGCGATCGCTCTCGGCAACGCTGGCAAGCTGGAGACGTAGTCGCCGCTCGGCTTCGGAGCCGGAGACCTGATGCGCAATCGCGTAGGTGGCGGCGTCGCGCGCCAGGGCTTGCGCGGGAGTGTCGACAGCAGGATCAGCCGCAGTTGCGGAGGTGGCGAGCAGCAACAGGACAGCCGGGAGGATGCGCATTGCGGAGCTGACTAGCAGGACCAAGCTGAACAAATAGCCTAATTGCCGGGTAGCGCGCGCTTGCACACCGCCCTAGAGTCATCGGCATGACGGCGGCCGGCGAGGACCGAAGCTTCATTTGGCGCCGCGGGGGCGCGGCTGCCGGAGCCTTGTTCGCGACCCTGGTGCTGCTCGGCATGGTCTTGCTGGTGGCGATGTCGAACGAGGCCCGGGACGCGGCGCTCGATCGTGAGCGCAACGCCTACAACGTAACTTTGCTGGTGCGAACGGTGGATGCGACGATCTCCCGCTCGGAAGCCGCGCTTGGCCGTTTCGTCCTCGACGAGGATGTCAGCCAAGAAGGCAGCGGCGCCATCTATGCCGACCAGTGGCGGCGGGCTGGGCACCAGATACAGCAGCTTGCCGAGCAAGTGCGTCGCAATCGTGCGCAGCGCGAGCGGGTGGAACAGCTGAGTGACCTTTACCAGCAGCGTGGGGCTGAGCTCGGCCAGGCCGCGCGCGCAGCTGCCGCGAAGCAGGGCCAGGGCGGCGCGCCGCTCTACTACGCCGCGTCCCTGTCCGAAACCGGACCCGAGCTGCGCGACATGCTGGCGGAGATCGCCAACGCCGAGCGGCGCGAGTTGCGGCGCAGCATGCTGAGGACCAGGTTCTTCTCCGCTGAGGCAGACCGACTGACGGATTATCTGTCATGGCTTGGGCTGGTCGTCGGGCTGGGCGCGATCGGCTTGGGCTTTCTGGCCATCCAGGTGCTGCGCGAAAACATCCTTGCCCGGCGGGAAGCCGAGACGCTGGAGCGGGCGGTCGCGATGCGCACGCAGGAGCTCAGCACAGCCAACGCGGCGCTGAAGGCGGAGGCGGAGGAGCGCGCAGCGGCGGAAGCACAGCTGCGCCAGGCGCAGAAGATGGAGGCGGTCGGCCAGTTGACCGGCGGCATCGCGCACGACTTCAACAACATGCTGGCCGTGGTCGTCGGCGGCATCGATCTTGCCCGCAGGCGGATGAATGGGCCCAAGCGTGAAGTGCTGGTGCAGCTCGACAATGCCATGGAGGGTGCCACGCGCGCGGCCGCCCTGACCCGCCGGCTGCTGTCGTTCGCCCGCTCCGAGCCGCTGCTTCCTGCGCGGGTCGATCCGTCGGAACTGGTCGGCGGCATGTCCGAGCTACTCGATCGTACGCTCGGCGAGCGGGTTCGCGTGGCGGTGCGGTCGGTTGCCCGTGCCTGGCCGATCTTCGTCGATCCGCACCAGCTCGAGAATGCCGTTCTCAACCTAGCGGTCAACGCCCGCGATGCCATGAATGGCGACGGGGTGGTAAGCATTGCGACGGAGAACGTGACGGTCGCCGCCGGCGAGGTCGGTGATATCCGCGCCGGGGACTATGTTCGGGTTTCGGTATCCGACACTGGCTGCGGCATGACCCCGGAAGTGCGGGAACGGGCCTTCGAGCCGTTCTTCACCACCAAGGAAGTCGGCAAGGGCACAGGTCTCGGCCTGTCGCAGATCTTCGGCTTCGCTCACCAGTCGGGCGGCGAAGTGGGTATCGTGAGCACAGTAGGCGTGGGCACCACCGTTTCCATCTATCTGCCCCGGGCGCAAGCCGCGCAGGCAGAAGTAAGGATGCACCCGGCTATGCAGCAATACAGGGAGGCCGAGATCGCGGTGGCGGGAGCGCGCATCCTCTTGGTTGAGGACGACCCCCGGGTTCGCTCGGCTACGGTGGGCGCACTGGAAGACCTGGACTACCAGCCCGTATCCTGTTCCTCTGGCGCCGAAGCGATCGCGCTATTCGATGCTCAGGAATTCGATCTCGTCATCTCAGACGTGATCATGCCCGAGATGACCGGGCCGGAACTGGTGCGTGAACTGAAGCTGCGCCGCCCGCAGACCGCAATCCTGTTCGTCACCGGATACGTCGGCGAAGGTGAAGGTGGCGACCTGGTCGGCTACGAACTCCTGCGCAAGCCATTCACCGTCACTGCGCTGGCGACCGCGGTATCCACCGCTCTGGGCAGAAGCTCAGCCGACGGCGAACCGCGACGCGCCGCCGGCTAGCGGATCGCCTTCGACTTCAGCAGTCGGGGTGCAAGCGTCAAGGCAGCAAGTATTGGCCAGCGCCGTTGCCAAGGCTTCAACTGGAAATTGGTGCCGGCGTGGCGATTGATCTTCCAGACGATGTAGTCGGCTCCGCCCGCATAGGTCGCAGTGGCCTTGGCCAGGCGAAGCACCGAAAGAGCCTTTCCTTCCATCCGGCGCCGTGGCCAACCGGCATGCCGCCGACGGCCCTCGGCCCGAGCGGCGGCCAGTGCCGGAGCGGTGAAGCGGCGGTAGCGTTCCGGGTCGGCATCGACCACGGAGCCGGCCCTTCCCTTCTTCTCCGCACGCAGCTCTGCGGAGTAAGTCAGCGCGAACGCTGCTCGCCAAAGATCGAGCGGCGGCTGATCGTTGGGCAGCGAAGCCAGCGCAGCGCTCAGCAGGGTCGGTGCGGCGCGGGCGACAGCGGCCACCGCCCTGGCCTCCGCCGCGATGTCAGACGACCAGACCAAGCGTGATGGCTGAGCGAACCGCGCCCAGACCGAAACGC
>CADCWB010000150.1 GCA_902806295.1 uncultured Sphingomonas sp.
GCGCGGCTTCATCAAGGTCACGCTACTGGCACTCGGCATGACGATCGGGGCCATCTTCCTTGCCATCTTGGCAGGTGGCGCCATCGCCATGCTGGGCTTCCTTCAGCGCCTCTTCCCGGACCTCGGGCCGGTCGGTGCCTTCCTGTGGAAGCTATTCACCTACGCCCTCCTTGCCGGGGCTGCAGCGGCAGCGGCAGCGACGCTGTTCCGCTACGGGCCGTCGCGGGATAAGGCGCGCTGGACTTGGCTGACTCCAGGGTCGATTCTCTTTGCGGCGGTGTGGATTCTGTTGACGCTGGGCTTCGGCTTCTATGTTTCGAACTTCGGCAATTACGGCGCGACTTATGGCTCGCTGAGCGCCATCGTGGTGCTGCTGACCTGGCTTTACCTGTCGAGCTACGTGCTGCTGTTCGCCGCCGAACTGAATTCCGAGATCGAGCACCAAACGGCCAAGGACACAACGGAGCAGCGCGAGAAGCCGCTCGGGACTCGTGGCGCATGGTCGGCCGATCACGTGGCAGCGGGCAAGACGGAGAATACGGACACCGAAGAGCAAAGCGCCGGCCTGTCGCAGGCGAGCGCCACCGGCGAGCAGGCCGATGGCAGGCAGCTCTCCTCACCTGCCCGGCCAACACGCGGTCGCTCGCATGCGGTAGCTGATCCATCGAGACGCGTAGAGCAGGGGGAGGAGGAGCACCCCTATCTCACCTCACGTGTCGCTTCCCGCGCCGGACAAGTCGTAGGCGCGCGCAAGATCAGCATGATCTCGTCCGGGCTTGCGACACTCGGTCTCGGCTTTCTAAAGCGGCGTGGCAAGGAAAAGACCGGCGCTGCGCTGCTGGCGACCGCCGCAGGGCTGGCCCTGCTTAGAAGGAAATAAGTCTACGCTCCCGCGGAGGCGGAAGCGCAGGCTCCTCGTCAGGCCGCCGGCAGCAGCCGCTGATCGGTGGCCGATTTCATTAGCGCGGCTTGCAGCTTCTCGAAGGCTCGCACCTCGATCTGCCGAATGCGCTCGCGGCTGACGCTGTAGACCTGGGAAAGCTCTTCCAGCGTCTTGGGGTCGTCCGCCAGCCGGCGCTCGGTCAGGATGTGCTTCTCGCGATCATTGAGCGACTGCATGGCAGTCTGCAGCAGCTGGTGGCGGACCTGCCGCTCCTCATCCTCCGCGACGACCTCGTCCTGAAGCGGGCCATTGTCCACCAGAAAGTCCTGCCACTGGCTCTCGCTGCCCTCGTCGCCTTTAAGCGATACATTAAGCGAGGTATCGCCGCCCATCGACATGCGGCGGTTCATGGAGATGACCTCGTCCTCCGTGACGCCGAGGTCGGTGGCAATCTTGGTCACGTCGGCGGGCTTGAGGTCGCCCTCCTCGAACGCATCGATCTGGTTCTTCATCCGACGAAGGTTGAAGAACAGCTTCTTCTGCGCGGCGGTGGTGCCCATCTTCACCAGCGACCAGCTGCGCAGGATGAATTCCTGGATGGACGCGCGAATCCACCACATGGCGTAGGTCGCCAGGCGGAAGCCCCGGTCGGGCTCGAACTTCTTGACGCCCTGCATCAGGCCGATGTTGCCTTCGCTGATCAGCTCGCTGACCGGCAGGCCGTAGCCGCGATAGCCCATGGCGATCTTGGCCACGAGGCGCAGGTGGCTGTTGACCAGCTGCGCGGCGGCGTCCGTATCGCCATGCTCCTTCCAGCGCTTGGCAAGCATGAACTCTTCCTCCGGCGCGAGAATCGGAAACTTCTTGATCTCGGTCAGGTAGCGGTTGAGTCCGGCTTCAACGCCGGCCGCGGGGATCGAGAGGGCCTTCGCCTGTGCCATGTTGGAATTGCGTCCTTCCTAAGCCGGGCGGTCTGAAACAGCCACCCTGACCGATGATTATCTATACACCAAGGGCCGTGAACAGTTCCTGCATATCCTGCGGGACGGGTGTTTCGAACGACATACGGACATTCGTCACGGGATGAACAAAGCCGAGCGCCGCGGCATGCAGCGCTTGACGCTCGAAGCCGAGCTCCAGCAGCAGCTCCCGCAGGCGCTGATGAGGAGCGCGGCCGTAGACCGGGTCGCCTAGCAAGGGATGCCCGATCGACGCCATGTGTACCCGCACCTGGTGGGTCCGGCCGGTCTCCAGACGGCACTCCATCTCAGCCGCGTCGCGCCACTGGCGACGCTTGGTCCAGTGGGTCACCGCCCGCTTGCCCCGGCCATCCTTGACCACCGCGATCTTCTTGCGATCGTGGCTGGAACGGGCGAGCGGCGCATCGATCGTGCCCGTTGCGAGCGCTGGCACTCCCGAAACCGCCGCGACGTAGCGCCGGTCGATGCTGTGCGATGCGAATTGCCGGGCCAAGCCCTCGTGTGCCGGGTCGGTCTTGGCTACCACAAGCAACCCGGAGGTGTCCTTGTCGATTCGGTGCACAATGCCCGGACGCGCAACACCGCCGATGCCGGACAGGCGACCGGCGCAATGGTGGAGCAATGCATTCACCAGCGTGCCGTCGCGATTGCCCGCTGCGGGGTGGACCACCAGCCCGGCCGGCTTATCGACAACCAGTAGATGCTCATCCTCGAACAGGATCGGCAGGGCAATGTCCTGCGCTTCGTTGTGCGGCGCTTCCGGCTGAGGGACTGACAGGCTGAACGCCTCCGTGCCCTTGACCTTGTAGGCCGGATCACGCAGCCGCCCATCTGCCAGCGCGCCCGAGCGAACCAGTGCCTTCAGCCGCTCGCGTGAAAGCGAGGGCACGGCGTCGGCCAGCGCACGATCCAATCGCCAACCGGCGTGATCCGGCCTGAGCGCCACTTCGATGATGTCGGACCCCCCGGTCATGAACCTGACAAATGGGGTGATGCGCGCGCTTCTTCAAGCTTGCGCCCGGACTCTCATTCCGCCACCACCCGAGCCATGAACGCGATCGATCTCGCCAGTCTGCTTTGTTCCCGCCTATGCCATGACCTGTTGTCGCCCGTGGGCGCGCTCAACAACGGCATTGAGCTGCTCGCGGATGAGCCCGACCCCGACATGCGGGAGAAGTGCCTCGAGCTGCTGACGGAGAGCGCGAAGGCGTCCGCGGCGAAGCTGAAGTTCTTCCGGCTCGCGTTCGGTGCCGGGGGCGGGTTTGGCGCAGAAATTGACACGCGGGAGGCGCATGCTGCCCTGGAAGGGCTGTTCGGGCCGGAGCGGCGGATCGAACTCGGCTGGATGGTGGCGGATGCCAAGCTCCCCAAGGATGCCGTGAAGCTGCTGCTCAACCTCGCACTGATCGCCGGTGACGCGCTCGTCCGGGGCGGCCGGCTCGACATCGGCGGCGAGCGGTCGAACAACGGCATCGAGCTGGTGATCCGAGCCGAAGGCCCCCGCCTGCTGCTCGATCCAGTGCTGCGTGAGACGCTGCAGCGCGGCTCGGCTGCCGGGACCATTGAGCCACGGGCAGCGGGAGCTTGGCTCGCTCATGGGTTGGCGGCAGGCAGCGGCGGCTCGATCAAGCTGTCACCGGCGGACGGCGAGGTGCTGTTGATCGGCGCGGATTTGCCGACCCAACTCGCCCGATAAACTCGGGACAGAACTAACGACGCCTTAACTTCTGGCGGCCTAGACCTCGCGCCGAACAATGTGCGTGGGGCCGATGGACGATCTGATTGCCGACTTCGTCGCCGAATGCCGGGAGATGCTGGAAAGCCTGGGCGGGGAGATCGTCGCTTGGGAAGCCGCCCCGGACGACAAGGCTCGTTTGGACAGCATTTTCCGCTTCGTTCATACGGTCAAGGGCAACTGCGGCTTCTTTGACTTTCCGCGGCTGGAGGCGCTGAGCCATGCAGCCGAGGACGCGCTGGCCGATGTGCGCTCAGGCCGTCGTCAGCCCGACCCGCGACTGGTCAGCGCGGTGCTCGCGATTATCGATCGCATCGGCGAGATGATCGACGTGATCGCGGCCGGCGACAAGCTCCCGGACGGTGACGACGGCGACCTCACCGACGCTTTGGCCCCGGGAGCCGACAATAGCGCCACGGCCGTTCCCGCGACAGTCGTCGGTGAGGCCAAGGGACCGAGCGCCGCGCTGCGCACCATCCGCCTGTCCGTCGAGTTGCTCGACCGGGTTATGAGCGGCGTGTCCGATATGGTGCTCGCCCGCAATGAACTCGCCCGTCGCCTGCGCGATAGCGAGACCGACGTGTTGGTCGACGGTGCGTTCGAGCGATTGTCGGGCATCATCGCCGAGATGCGCGATGCGATCACCCGTACCCGCATGCAGCGTATCGAGAATCTATTCGTCGGCTTGCCGCGCATGGTTCGGGATCTCTCGGCTGAACTGGGTAAACAGGTGCTGGTCGATATCGACGGCGGCGACGTCGAGCTCGATCGCGAGATGATCGAGATGATCCGGGATCCGCTGACGCACATCGTTCGCAATGCGGTTGATCACGGCATCGAGAAGCCGGTGGAGCGACTGAAGGGCGGCAAGCGCGAGATCGGCATCCTGTCCGTCTCCGCTCGCCAGTCCGGCAATCAGATCCTGATTGACATCGCCGATGACGGTCGCGGGATCGACGGCAAGCGGCTGGTTGAAAAGGCCATTGCAGCGGGGCTGGTCGACAAAGAAGCGGCTGCAAAGCTGACTTCTCGCGAGCAGTTTGAGCTGATGTTCGAGGCGGGCCTGTCGACTGCGCAGGCGGTGACTAGCATTTCCGGTCGCGGGGTCGGCATGGACGTGGTCCGCTCCAATATCGAACGGATCGGCGGCATCGTCGAAGTCGACAGCAGGCTTGGCCAGGGCAGCCGAATGACCCTGCGGGTGCCGCTCACCCTGACCATCATCCCGGCGCTGACGGTGTCGATCGGGACGCAGCATTTCGCCATCCCACGCTCGGCCATCGAGGAGATCGTCCGTGCCAATGGCGAGAGCGTCACCTTGGCGCAAGTCGGCGGGGCGGGGGTCGCGACCATTCGCGGACGCCGAGTGCCTGAAGTGGCGCTGGCCGACATCCTGGGGCTGCCAAGCCCCCTGAGCGACTCGGAGCGAACCCTGATCGTGCTCAAGCCTGCCGGCGGCGACGTGTTCGCACTGGCAGTGGACAAAGTGCACGACCATGAGGAATTGGTGGTGAAGCCAGCGGCGCCGGCGGTGATGGCCACCGGCCTTTATGCCGGCACCACGCTGGCCGACGATGGCTCGCCAATCCTGCTGTTCGATCCGGCCGGACTGGCGCGGGTTGGCGGGGTCAAGCTGGAGAGCCAGGAACGCGGCAGCCGAGTGGTTGATGGATCTGCCGCCACTGCGGCGCGGACCGGCGTCTCCGTTCTGTTGTTCCGCACCCTGGACGGCGCTCGCCGGGCCATTCAGCTGGCCGTCGTGGACCGCATCGAAGAGGTGCCGGCCAGCGCCATTCACCTCGGAGCCGGCCAGTTGCGCGTGAAGCTGGGCGAGGGAATCCTGCCACTGATCGGCATGGACGAGGTGCCTAGCGATGAGGCCGGCAAGGTTCGCCTGTTCCGCCTCAGCGACGGGACGGTCGAACTCGGGCTCGCCTTCCGGGAGGTGATCGACATGGCGGAGATCA
>CADCWB010000151.1 GCA_902806295.1 uncultured Sphingomonas sp.
CGCATTGGGTGAAGTTGCGGACGTTCTCCGCGCCAGGGAGCACCTTCACCAGCCCACGATAGGTGTTGTCGGAACGGCCCGCCGAAATGCCTTTGCTGACGATGGTCGAGCGGGTGCTCGCCCCGATGTGCACCATCTTGGTGCCGGTATCGGCCTGCTGCCGGTTGTTGGTCAGCGCGACCGAATAGAATTCGCCGACGCTGCCCTCGCCCTTGAGGATGCAGCTGGGGTACTTCCAGGTGATCGCGCTGCCGGTCTCGACCTGGGTCCAGCTGACCTTGCTCCGCGCGCCCGAGCACATCGCCCGCTTGGTCACGAAGTTGAAGATGCCGCCCTTGCCCTCGGCGTCGCCCGGATACCAGTTCTGGACGGTGGAGTATTTCACCTCCGCATCCTCGTGCGCGAAGATCTCGACCACCGCGGCGTGCAGCTGGTTCTCGTCGCGCATCGGCGCAGTGCAGCCTTCGAGATAGGACACGTAGCTGCCCTTGTCGGCGACGATCAGCGTCCGCTCGAACTGGCCGGTGTTCTCGGCATTGATGCGGAAATAGGTCGACAGCTCCATCGGGCAGCGGACGCCCTCGGGGATGTAGACGAAGGTCCCATCTGAGAAGACCGCCGCATTGAGGCAGCTGAAGAAATTATCGCGCTGCGGTACCACGCTGCCGAGGTATTGGCGGACCAGGTCGGGGAATTCCTTCACCGCCTCGCTGATCGAGCGAAAGATCACCCCCGCCTTATTCAGCTCCTCGCGGAAGGTAGTGGCGACCGACACGCTGTCGAACACCGCGTCGACCGCGACCTTGCGCGCGCCCTCGACGCCCGCGAGCACCTTCTGCTCCTCGATCGGGATGCCGAGTTTCTCGTAGGTGCGGCGGATCTCCGGATCGAGCTCGTCGAGCGAGGCGATGATCGGGCGCTTCTTGGGCTCCGCGTAATAAAAGGCGTCTTGATAATCGATGGCCGGAATGTTGAGCTTGGCCCAGTCGACCTCCTCCATCTCCAGCCAGGCGCCATACGCCTTCAGCCGCCATTCGAGCAGCCATTCGGGCTCACCCTTCTTGGCCGAGATGAAGCGCACCGTGTCCTCGCTCAGGCCCTTGGGCGCGAACTCGGACTCGATGTCGCTGGTGAAGCCCCACTCATAGGTGGCAAGCTTCTCCGCCGCCTCATGCGCTTCGCGGTTCTTGAGAGTGGTCTGCTCGTTCATGCTCGTTCCAGTACCCGCGCCGGGGCGGGCGCACTTAATTGTTCAAGACTGACCGCCCCCAGCGCTCCGCGGACTGCCTGACTGACGACGCTCATATGCGGCTTGACCCGGCACTGCGCATCCAGCGCGCACTCGCTGGCCTCGTCGGAGCCGCTGCACTGGGTCATGGCGATGGGCCCCTCGACCGCTTCGACCATGTCGGCCAGGCTGATCTCCGCCGGAGCGCGCGCCAGCACAAAGCCGCCGCCCGCTCCGCGCACGCTGCTCAGCAGCCCCGCGCCGGCCAGCCTGCCCATCAGCTTCTGCGCCGTCGGCAGCGGCACGCCGGTCTCGGCCGCAAGCGCAGACGCACTCAGCCGCGCGCCGGCGGGGGCACGGGCGGCGGCGGTCATGATGACGACCGCGTAGTCGGCAAGGTGAGTCAGGCGCATCTAATCGGAGCTTTCAAGTCCGATTTAGGTTGATGCGCCTGATTCTACAAGCTTAGCCCTTGGTCTGGGCGATCCACGCGTCGACCCGCTTCTCCATCAGGTCGAGCGGCATGGAGCCCGCCAGCAGCACCGTGTCGTGGAACTGCCGGTCGTCGTAGCGCTCGCCTAGCTGCGCCTTGGCCTTCGCCCGCAGCTCCTCCAGCTTCAGCTTGCCCACCATGTAGGCCGTGGCCTGACCCGGATAGACCACGTAGCGCTCGATCGCCTTGACGATCCCGCCTTTGGCGTCGGCCGAATTGTCCTCGACGTACTTGATCGCCTGCTCGCGGGTCCAGCGCTTGTGGTGAAGGCCGCTGTCCACCACCAGCCGGATGGCGCGGTGCAGTTCCAGCTGCAGCCGACCGAAGTCGCGATATGGGTCCTGGTAGAGGCCCATCTCCTTGCACAGCTTCTCCGCGTACAGGCCCCAGCCCTCGTCGGTCGCGGTGTAGCCGCTGAATTGCCGAAACGGCGGCACTTCACCGGCGCCGAGCTCGCTCAACAGCGCGCCCTGCAGGTGGTGCCCGGGAAGGCCTTCATGGCAGTAAAGCGCCTCAACCTCGGTCGAGGGCATGTCGTTCATGTCGTAGAGATTGACGTAGTAAGTGCCCGGGCGCGAACCGTCGGGCGGCGGGTCCTGATAAAATGCCTTGCCCGCGCTCTTCTCGCGGAAGGGCTCGACCGCCTTGATCAGCAGTGGCGCCTTGGGGAGGCGGCCGAAGAAGCGGGGCAGCGCAGCCTGCACCGCCGCTTGCGCCTTGGCGCTCTCGTCGAGATACATCTGCTTACCGGCGGCGGTGTTCGGGTAATAGAATTGCCTCGACGTCCGCATGTGCTCGAAGAACTCGGGCAGCGAGCCCTTGAACCCGACCTGGCCCTTGATCGCGGTCATCTCTCCATGAATGCGCGCCACCTGGTCGAGCCCGAGCTGGTGCACCTGATCTGGGTTGAGATCGGTCGTGGTGTAGAATTTCAGCCGGGTTTGATACTCCGCCGCGCCTTTGGCGAAGCGCCAGATCCCATCGTCGCGGCCAGCCTTGGCCTGCTGCGCCTGCATCGCCGCGATCACGCGCTGGTAGGCAGGCTTGAGGTCCCGCACCATTGCCGTGCGCCCGGCCGCTAGAAGACGCTCTTTCGTCGCCGCATCGGTTTGCAGCTTGGCCACCTTGCTCTTGAAGTCGGCCCACAGATCATTGTCCTCGCCGCGGTCGAACGGCGCCCCCCGGATCAGGTTGCGGCTGTCGGCGATCACATAAGGGTAGACCCACCGCGGCGCGAGCACGCCCCCCGCTTGCCGCGCGTTTGCCTCGGCGATCGCCTGGTCGAGATACCGGGCCACGCCATTGATCCGCGACACATAAGCCTCCGCGTCGGCAACGCTGTCGACCTTGTGAATGTTGATCAGAAAGGCGGGCCCGTCGCTCTGCGCACCGTTCATCTGGTCGAACACCAGCCCGTTCTTGCGGTACGGCCAAAGCGAGTCGGAGCGGGCGATCCGATACAGGAACAAGTCGTAGCTCAGCTGGTCGCCGGCGCTCAGGTCGTCGCGCGGGAAGCGGCGCTGCAGCTCGGCGGCGTAGCGCTGGTCGAGCGCGCGGTTCTCTTCGGCGGCGGCGTCGGTGAACTCGTCCCATTTGCCATAGTCCGCGTCCTTGATCCCGCGGTAGGCTTTGCTCAGCGGCGAGAGGGCGAGTTCGGCCTTGTCATATTCTTCAAAGAACGCGGCGAGCTGCGGGTTCTTGGCCGGAATCGGCGCAATGGCGGCTGGAGCAGCAGCGGCTTCGGCGGGCGGCGGCGCGAGCAGCGGGTCCACCTGATTGGCAGCACAGGCGGTCAGCAGGGCAGTGGAGGCGAGCAGCAGGATGTGCTTCAAGGAGCGGCCTTTCATGGTTCGACATGCCGGGCTTGGTCCGGCGGCAATCGTCATCTTTGAAGGCAGCCGCCGCCAGGCTCAAGCCCGGCAACGAACAGTTCGACAAACGACCGGAGCGCTCGTGCCTCTCTATCCCGCCCTGCGGCCACTGATCTTCCGCCTTGATCCCGAGCGCGCCCATGGACTTTCGATTACCGGCTTGAAGGCGTGGCCGAAGCGCAGGCTGCCGTCGTTCGACTCTTCGCTCGCGACCACGGTGGCGGGACTGCGCTTTCCTTCGCCCATCGGCTTGGCGGCCGGTTATGACAAGGACGCGGAAGTATTCGACCCCTTGCTCGCCTTCGGATTCGGCTTCGTGGAAGTCGGAACGATCACCCCTATGCCGCAGCCAGGCAATCCCCGGCCCCGCCTATTTCGGCTGGTCGAGGACGGCGCGGTGATCAACCGCTTGGGCTTCAACAGCAGCGGTCAAGCCGACGCTCTCACCCGGCTTGCACGTCGCGAACGCCATGGTGGGATAGTTGGCGTCAACATCGGCGCCAACAAGGACTCGCCCGACCGGGTCGCCGACTATGCCGCAGGCGTGCGGGCCATGGCCCCGGTGGCCAATTACCTGACCATCAACATCAGCTCGCCTAACACGCCCGGGCTGCGGCAGCTGCAGGACGCGGGCGCGCTTCGGGACCTGCTGGCTGCCGTCAGGCAAGCCCGACCGCTTGGCGGACCGCCGGTGTTCCTGAAATTGGCGCCGGATCTGGCTGAAGGCGAGCCGCAGCAGATCGTGCGTGCGGCAATCGACCACGGCGTCGACGCCCTCATCGTCAGCAATACGACTGTTTCGCGCCCGACGCTCAGGTCGCGCCATTCGGGCGAAAGCGGGGGCTTGTCGGGTGCGCCGCTCCGACCACTTGCGCTGGACGCCTTGCGCCGCTTTCGGGTGGAAACCGGCGGCGCACTGCCGCTGATCGGAGCGGGAGGGATCGGCTCGGCCGACGACGCCTGGGAACGCATCTGCGCGGGCGCCAGCCTAGTGCAGCTTTATAGCGCGATGGTTTACGAAGGGCCGCGTATCGGCCAGCGGATTGCGCGTGGCCTGGCCGAGCGGCTAGCCCGCTCGCCGTTCGCCAGCATTGCCGAGGCGGTGGGGACGGAGTAGCCGAGCCGGATGCGTAAATTCTTCTCGCCGCTCGTTGCCGCCGGCTTGTCGCTGACGGCTTGCGCCACTGTCCCGTCGGCCTCGCCAATTATCCCCGCGCCGGGCGGTCAGTCCAGGGGGATGGTATCATCCGCCGATCCGCGCGCCGCAGCAGCCGGCGCGGAGATGCTTCGCCAAGGCGGCAGCGCCGCCGACGCAGCCTTCGCTACGCTGCTCGCGCTGACGGTGGTGGAGCCGCAGTCGAGCGGGATCGGCGGGGGCGCCTTCCTGGTCTATGACGACGGACGGCCAGAGCCCTCGACCTACGATGGGCGAGAAACGGCCCCGGCCGCCGCGCGTGAGGATTGGTTCTTCGTCAACGGCAAGCCGCTGACCTTTCCAACCCTGGTGCCCGGCGGGCGCAGCACCGGCGTACCCGGCAATGTCCGCATGATGGCGCTCGCCCATCGCGACCAGGGCCGGCTCGCATGGGCCGAGCTGTTCGAGCCGGCCATTCGGCTAGCTCGCGATGGCTTCCAGATCACTCCTCGGCTCCACGCCGCGTTACTCCGCAGCAAGAGCACGGCCGGCTTGAGCCCGGCCGGACGCGCATTGTTCTACCGCCCGGATGGCGCGCCCAAGCCCGTCGGCACGCTGATCCGAAACCCGGACCTAGCCGTGTTCCTAGAACAGCTTGCGCGGCGTGGACCCGGCCACTTTTATGGTGGCCAGAACGCCGCTGGCGTAGCCTCGGCGGTCAGCACGGCGCCGGTCAATCCCGCACCGATGACCGTCGCGGACATGACCCGCTATCAGGCCAAGGAGCGGCCACCGGTCTGCGGCCGCTATCGTGATTTCCGAATCTGTGGCATGGGCCCGCCCTCATCGGGTGCAACGACCGTATTCGCCATCCTCAAGCAGCTTGAGCGTTTCCCACTGAAGCAGCTCGGCCCCAGCAATCCACAAAGCTGGCACCTCATCGCAGACTCGATGCGCCTCAGCTTTGTCGACCGCGACCGCTACCTGGCGGATCCTGACTTCGTGCGGGTGCCAACAGCTGGGCTGAGTGCCGCCGCCTACCTGGCACAGCGCTCCGCCCTGCTCCAGCCGGATCGGGCGTTGGCGGAAGTAAGCGCGGGCACTCCGTCTGGTGCTCCTGCGGTCGCGGCAGGCCTGACGGCGGACGTGATCTCCACCTCGCACTTCGTTGCGGTTGATCGCTGGGGCGAGGTCGCCTCACTCACTTCGACGATCGAGAGCGCGTTCGGCTCGGGCCTGATGGTCAACGGCTACTATCTCAACAATGAGCTGACCGACTTCAGCCTTGTGCCCACCGTCGACAATGTCTGGGTCGCCAACCGAGTGCAGGCGGGCAAGCGTCCGCGCAGCTCGATGGCGCCGACGATCGTTTATGGCCCGGACGGCCGGGTGCGGCTGGCGGTCGGAGCCGCAGGTGGCGCAACCATCATCGCTCAGGTCGCCAAGGCGATCATCGGCGTGGTGGACTGGGGCATGACTGCGCAGCAGGCGATCGCCGCGCCGGTGATCTTTGCGCCAGGTGACACGGTCTATGTGGAGCGTGGCACGGCGTTGGAGGCGATGGCCCCGGCCTTGCGGGCGCTCGGCCACAAGGTCGACGTGCGGGACGCCAGCTTCAAGGCCAATGCGATCGAGCGCGTAGATGGCCGCTGGGTAGGCGCGGCCGATCCTCGCAGCGAGGGGGCCGCGATTAGCGAATGAAGAGAACGCAACTCGAGCAGTTTCCTAATCTGATTGCCATGTTCCTGGCGCGAGTCGAGGAACGCGGCGACAAGCCATTCCTGTGGGCCAAGCACGGCGGCAAATGGTCGCCCATCAGCTATAAGGAGGCAGCCCGGCAAGTCGCGGCGCTGTCGGCCAGCCTGCTGCGCATCGGTCTGCAACCCGGCGATCGGGTGATGCTGGTCAGTGAGAATCGGCCCGAGTGGCTGATCGCCGATCTGGCCATCATGGCCGCTGGTTGCGTGACCGTGCCGACCTACACCACCAACACCAGTCGCGATCATACGCACATTCTGAGCAACAGCGGTGCGCGCGCGGTGATCGTCTCCAACCAGAAGCTGGCCAAGGCGTTGATCCCGGCCGTGCTGTTCTCGTCCCACTGCCTGGATGTGATCGGCATCGAGGACATCCGTCAGGGCCAGTCGGTCGAAGGCGCGCGCTTTCACCACTGGCAGGAGCTAGTTGCCGACGGCCACGACTTCGAACCGTTGCGGCGGCGCGCTGCAGGCTTCAGCCGCGACGATCTCGCTTGCCTGATCTACACGAGTGGCACCGGCGGTGCGCCGCGCGGCGTGCGGCAGCATCATGGCGCCATCCTTCACAACGTCGCCGCCTGCACCGATGTGATCGCCAACGACTTCGGCTGGGACGACGAAGTGTTTCTGTCCTTCCTGCCCGCGAGCCACGCCTACGAGCATAGCGGCGGGCAATTCTTTCCGGTGGGGCTGGGCGCCCAGATCTACTTCGCCGAGAGCCTCGAGAAGCTCGCCGCCAACATTGAAGAGGTCCGCCCGACCATCATGGTGGTCGTACCGCGCTTGTTTGAAATGCTGCGCCAGCGCATGCTCAAGACAATCCAGAAGTCGGGTGGGCTATCCCAGAAGTTGCTCGACCGTGCGCTGGAGATCGGCGCGGAGCGCTACGAGCAAGGCTCCATCCCACTCAGCAGCAAGCCGATGGACGTGCTGGTCGGCCTGACAGTGCGGCGCAAGGTGGCGAAAAGGTTCGGCGGGCGAATCAAGGCGATGGTGTCAGGCGGGGCACCGCTCAACCCGGAAGTCGGGATCTTCTTCCACTCGCTCGGCCTGACATTGCTGCAAGGCTATGGGCAGACGGAAGCGGCACCGGTGATCAGCTGCAACCGGCCCAAGGTCGGCATCCGTCTCGACACTGTCGGTCCGCCGTTGCTCAACACGGAAGTGCGCTTCGCCGAGGACGGCGAGCTGCTGGTCCGCGGCGAGCTGGTGATGCACGGCTACTGGAACAACCCGGACGAGACCGCTCGCGTGCTTCGCGACGGCTGGCTGCATACAGGGGACGTCGGCCATTTCGACGGTCAGGGCCGGATCGTCATCACCGACCGCAAGAAAGATCTGATCATCAATGACAAGGGCGACAATGTCTCGCCCCAGCGCGTTGAAGGCATGCTGACGTTGCAGCCGGAGATCGCGCAGGCGATGGTCGCCGGCGACCGGCGACCGCATCTGGTCGGACTGCTGGTGCCGGAACCCGAGCTGATTCAACAGTTCAGAGGCAACGATTCAGCGCTCAAGGCCGCGCTGCAGAAAGCGGTGGACCGGGTCAACGCCGACCTGTCGGTGATTGAGAAAGTGCGCCGCTTCACTGTCGCGGACGAGGCGTTCACCGTCGACAATGAGATGCTGACCCCATCGATGAAGATCCGCCGCCATGTCATAAGGGGCGTCTACGGCGAGCGGCTCGACGGCCTCTACGGCAAGGGCGGTTGATCAGCGATTGGACGGCCGGCTGTAAGGCACGAAATCGCCGAAGCTGCACGATCCAGCGGTGAAGCCCGCGGCAGTATCGAGCAGTTGCGCAATCTCACCGCGGCACAGCCCGCTGGTGCCGAACTGCCGCGTGACCAGCGCATAGTGTCCGCGCGACAAGCCGGGGCAGCCGCCCTGCATTTCCGTTCGCCAGACGCGGCCGCCGTCACGGAACAAGATCGTATTGTCGTCGACGATGACCATGTCGTCAGCGCTGAACCGCGGTAGGCAGGACTGCGGCGTACCGGCAACCCTGCCCGTCAGATAGCGATCGAGCTGTTGTTGCGCCTGCATGCTACGCGGCTGGTTCTGCACCGGCGTTGCGGCGCAAGCCCCGGTCAGCAGGGCGGCGGTGAGAAGAGCGGGCAGGCGCATGACGAACCTCCAGGAGCATTTCGAATCTATAACGCAGCAGAAGGCTGCTCCGCTCCGTCTTAACGGTAGCTGTCCTTTGCCTGCCGCAAAGAGGCGAATTCACCGGCGCTGCCGGCGCGCATGAATGGATTGGTCGCCAGCTCCTCCGCGATGCTGGTCGGGAGCGTGATCGCGCCGCCCTCGCGCAGCTGTTCCACGTGCCGCAGCCGGGCAGTCACCGCCGAGTTGTCAGGCTGGACGTGCGCAGCGAAGCGGGCATTGGACACGGTGTATTCGTGCGCCGGATAGGCCAGTGTTTCCCCGGGCAACGTGGCGAGCCGCTGGAGCGAGCCGTGCATCTGTTCGGGCGTGCCTTCGAAGAGGCGGCCGCAGCCCATGGCGAACAAGGTGTCGCCGACCAACGCGATCTGCTGCTCGTGCAGGATGAAGGCGATGTGCCCCAGGGTGTGGCCGGGTACTTCCCACACCTCCGCAACGGCGGTCCCGACCTCGACCTGGTCGCCCTCGCGCAGCCCATGGTCCAGCCCGGCGAAGCGGCTCCGTTCGTCCTCGGGTCCCCACACCGGTGCGCCGGTGGCTTCGACCACGCGCGGGATGCCGGCGGTGTGGTCGGGGTGCCAATGGGTGATCAGCACCTGATCGATGGTCCAGCCGCGCTCTGCCGCACCGCGCAGGGCAGCATCGCCGTCGCCTGGATCGACCACCGCCGTGTGGCCCGTCTCACCGTCGTGCAGCAGCCAGATGTAGTTATCCGACAGTGCCGGGAGAGCGACGAGCTCCATCACCAGCTGCCGGTGTTGGGCATGGACGCCCACGGCTCGGCGGGAGCTTGGGCGGTGCCCTTTTGTAGTAACTCGATTGAGATGTTGTCCGGGGTGCGGACGAACGCCATGCGGCCGTCGCGCGGCGGACGGTTGATGGTCACGCCGGCGTCCATCAGCCGCTGGCATGACTGGTAGATGTCGTCGACCTGATAGGCGAGGTGGCCGAAGTTGCGGCCTTCCCCGTAGGTTTCCGGGTCCCAATTATGGGTCAGCTCGACCTCGCCGCCCTCGTCGCCGGGCACGCCCAGGAAGATCAGGGTGAACCGGCCCGCTTCATTGTCCATCCGGCGGCGCTCCTCCAGGCCGAGCAGATTCAAGAAGCGGACGGTGGCGTCCGGGTCCGTCACCCGGATCATGGTATGGAGAAAGCGCATAAGCCTTACTTGGGCAGACGCGGCGCCGCGAGCAAGGCCAGCGCTTCTTTCGCCGCCTGGCCGGTCGAACTGGTCGGCTCGGCGGCCGCCGCACGCGTCCACCGCTCGCGGGCCTTCGCTTCATCGCCCCGGGCATGAGCGACATGACCCGCCTGGAACAGCATCAGGGCTTCATTCGGCGCGAGTGCCAGGCCGCGATTGATGGCGATCTCGGCGGCCGGGAGGTCGAGCGCCCGCAATGCCAGCGCCGATGAGAAATACCACAGGAACGGGTCCTCGGCGATTGAGCCTTCGGCTTCCTTGGCCTTGGCACGGGCAAGCTTCAGGTCGCCCTGCACCTCGGCGACGCGTGCCCGGTCGAGCAGGGCCTCGCCCCGCTGCTCGGCCTGCAGGCCCGTTCCGACTAGCGCCCGGTCGAGTGCAAGCGCAGCCTTGCCCGGCTGACCCGCCGCCAGCCACATGTTGCCGGCCGCGGCGAGCGCACGATCCTTCTGCGGACCGCTCGCACCGGCTGCAATCGCCTCGAACTCCGCAGCGGCGTCGGCAAATCGATGGGCACTGCTGGCGGCCACCGCACGGCAGGTAGCGCCCGAGGCGCCCGCCGCGCAGGTCGGGTCGGCGGCGGCAAGGGCAAGGGCGAACAGGATCATGCGCTAAGCTCCAGGAGGTCGGCCGCAGCGCGCAGGATCGTGCGGATCTCATGCGGCGCGGACAGGCGATGCCCGCCGCCCTTGACCAGCCACAGCTGGACATCGGCTGAACGCAGCTGGCCCATCAGGCGCATGGCGATCTCCAGCGGCACGTCGTGATCCTGGTCGCCATGAATCAGCCTGATTGGACACTCGATCGCAATCTCTTCGGCGAGGAGCTTCAGGCACTCGCCTGACTGCCAGAAGCCGAGTGTGGTCAGCTGCGAGTCGTCGCCATAAGGGTTCGGCCGCTCCAGCCTGCCATCCGCCTGCAGTGCTCGGCGATCGTGGTCGGTGAAGCCCCACTCAGTGAAGTCGGGCGCGGCGGCGATACCCAGCACGCCGCGGACCCGATCGGGCCGGCGCAGGGCCAGGTGCAGCGCCAGCCAGCCGCCCATGGACGAGCCGACCAGCACCAGCGGCCCGGCCGTCAGCTGGTCGATTACTGCCAGAGCTTCGTCCAGCCATCGCTCGAGCGTTCCATCGGCGAAGTCGCCCGGTGACGAGCCGGTGCCGGAATAGTCGAAGCGGACGAGCCCGATCTGGCGCTCGACCGCCCACGCATCGAGCGAGACCGCCTTGGCGCCGTCCATGTCCGAAGCATAGCCCGGCAGGAACAGCAGGGTGGCCGAACCACTTCCTTCCCGCACCCGGGCGGCAATGGTGCGCCCGTCGACCTCTATGAAGCGGAGATCAGGGTTCATGGGAGCGGCGCCCCAACCAGGTCAACATGGACAACCTGGACAGCACGTCCCCCATCTGTTCGCCCCGACCTGGAACAGTCAGGAGCGAGCGTAGGGCGAGGCGATGAACGGTTCATCGCCTCGCTTTACTTCAGTGAGGGTGCAGTGGGACAGCCCCGGTCAGCGGGCAGCAAGCTGCTCCTCGGCGGTAGCGGTCGCCGCCAGCGCTTGCCGTTTCCCGGCACGGACCAGTTCTGCCCGGCAGCGGCGCAGCGCCTGCCTGCCCTCCGGATCGATCGAGGAGGCATCGCCGCATGCTTCGGCGGCCGCAATCGACAGTCGATGGCGCAGCGCGGCCTGCCCGCTCTTGCCCGAAAGATCGAGGTCGCGCGTCGGCACCGTTACCGATACCCGCTCGCCCGGCATGGCAGCCAGAGCTGGTGTCGGCAGGGCGACCGTCAGGACGATGAGCGAGGCCAGACCGGTGAAGAGCGCCGTGGCGAAGGTGGAGCGAAGCTTGGTCATCTGGGGTCTCCTGCTTGAAACAGGACACTCATATGAACCTGGCTTCGCACCTGCGGGAGCAACGATATTGCGCCGCCGTTCTGCGGATCTGCAGAGCCCGCCAGAGGAACGAGGCCGACACGGAGATTGTTCAGGCGGTCAGCGAGGAGGCAGCGACGATGCAGTATCGGCAGCTTGGCGACAGCGACCTGAGGGTGTCGGAGATCAGCCTCGGGTCATGGTTGACCTATGGAGTGGGGGTTGAGGCCGACCAGGCGCGAGCCTGCCTGGACGAGGCGTTCGCGCAAGGGATCAACTTCATCGATACCGCCAACGTCTATGGGCGCGGCGCCGCCGAAAGCTTGCTCGGGCAAGCATTGCAGAGCCGCCCACGCGACAGCTACGTGCTCGCGACCAAGCTCTACTTTCCCATGTCGGATACGGATCGCAGCCTTTCGCGCCGACAAGTCGAGAAGCAGCTCGACGCCTCTCTGCAGCGGCTGCGAACCGATGCGATCGATATTTATCAATGCCACCGCTACGATTGGGACACGCCCTTGGAAGAGACCATGGAGGCGCTCACCCGGGCGGTGGACAGTGGCAAGGTCCGCTATCTCGGTTTTTCCGAATGGCCGGCCGAGCGGATCCAGGCCGCAATCGATCTCACCGGCGTCAGCAGGTTCGTGTCGAGCCAGCCGCAATACAGCCTGCTGTGGCGGGAGCCGGAAGAGCAAGTCATTCCGCTATGCGCCGCCAACGGCATCAGCCAGATCGTCTGGTCGCCGCTCGGCCAAGGCGTGCTGAGCGGCAAGTATCTGCCCGGAGCGCCGTTGCCGGCCGGCACCCGCGCCACCAGCGACGAGATGAGCGGCTTCATGGATCGCCTGCTCCAGCCAGCGGTGCTGGAGGCGGTGGAGCGGTTGCAGCCGATCGCCGCCGAAGCCGGCCTCACCCCGCCGCAGTTCGCCCTGGCTTGGGTGCTGCGCGCGCCGAACGTCGCCAGCGCCATCATCGGCGCTTCCCGGCCGGAGCAAGTGGTCGAGAACTGCGCGGCCTCCGGCGCCCAGGTGGACCCGGCGCTGTTCGCCCGGGCGGAGGCAATCGTCAGCGAGGCGCTGGTGCCCGCCTGACCTTTCGAGGCCCCTTCCAGCAGACGTTGAACAGCTCATCGCCTTGCTGCTGCGTCAGCGCGGGCGCGGTCTTCGCGGCCGGGCGATACGCGGCAGCAAAGCGGGCCGCGCGATCGCGGCTGGCTGGGTGGCTTTCGAGCCATTCGACGTCAAGCGCCACCCCGCGGCGTTCGTCGTTGCCAAGCCGGGCGAATAGCCGAGCCGTCGCCCGAGGGTCGATGCCCGCGCGGCGCAGCGCCTGAATTGCATCGGCGTCGGCTTCCGCCTCGTTCGCCCGAGTGTATCGGAGGGCCATGATCTGCTGGGCGTTGGCGCCGATCCCGCCGGCGAACAGGCGCACCAGCGCGCCGATGCCCAGCTCGCGTACCAAGGCTTCGGTGACATGGCGGCGGCGGACATGGGCGATCTCATGCGCGATGATGCCGGCCAGTTCGTCGGGATCGCGGGTCTCCGCGATCGCCTGCTTGAAGACGATGATGTGGCCGCCGGGCAGGGCCGCCGCGTTGAAGATGTTGACGTCTAGCGCGGCGAACCGGATCTGGCGCTCGCCCGGCTTCGTGACTCCCGGCTCGACCCGCTCCGCCAGCTCGTTCAGCGCCCGCTGCCCCTCGGGATTGCGGCAGCGCAGCTCCCCGAAGTCGCCGACGATCGCATCGCCAAGGTTCCGCT
This sequence comes from uncultured Sphingomonas sp., assembly GCA_902806295.1. Taxonomy (GTDB): domain Bacteria; phylum Pseudomonadota; class Alphaproteobacteria; order Sphingomonadales; family Sphingomonadaceae; genus Sphingomicrobium. The sequence goes on from CADCWB010000151.1 coordinate 13,485, forward strand.
CCCAGGAGAGCGGGACATGCGGTGCGATCCAGTGCGGCGCGCTGTAGCCGACCGCCAGCACCGCCGCCGCGATTACGGCGAAGCCGACCGCCGCCTTGGCGAGCCCCACCCGATCGATCCAGCCGCCGAACCGGCCGCTGCCAGGCAGGCCGGCAAGCAGGTCGGGGGCGATCGGTGGTTCGAGCAGCAGCCGCCAGCCGGGAACGTCGCTGCGCCCGAGCCTGATGGTGGACCCACCTTCGCCGGAGCGGGTGAGCTGGTCGAGCGGGACGGACTGGGAATGTCCGCTGTCGGTCGTGACGACTATTCGATCGTCGCTCAGCAGACCGACGCGGACCGCATGCGGGTAGGCGGTGGTGCCGTCGTACAGCGTTCCGCGGGTGTCCACCTCAGATCGCGCCGAGATCGAAGGCGTCGGCGAACCCTTCGCTCTCGCGCGGGGCGTGCGTCTGCGACTGGGTCAGTTCGGCAAGATCGATGCTGCCGTAAAGCTGCGCGTGGCGGACCATGAAGGACCAGTTGCGATAGCCCCAATAGGACAGGCCGAAGCCGAGCGTGCCGACGGCCAGCGCGACGTTGCCGAGGAACAGCCTGAGCCAGTCCCAGGTCGTGGCATCGAAGCGGAACTCGAGCTCGCCCAGGCGCGTGCGGGCCGCGGCCTGGCGGTAGAACTTGGCGTACCAGTTTAGCGTCGCGAGCGGGATGGCCAGGTAAATCAATACAACGAAGGCCACGACGATCAGGCCAAGCGTCGCCTCAGCTGCAGGACCGCTGCCGGCGAACAGAGTAACGCCAAAGATCACCGCGATAAGGCCGCCGACAATCAGCATGAGCAGCGGGGCCGCATAGACCAGCGCCCAGCGCCGCTTCAGGCCTTTGCTGTCGAGGTCGGCCCGGAACGGCAGCGGGCCGAAGCTCATCCGGTTCCAGCGGGCGTTCCATAGCCGGGTCGCAGCCCACGGGAAGATGATGAACGCAGTGAGGACGGACAGCAGGTTGCGGCCGAGCCACTCGCCGGCGAAATTCCAGCCCGGATCGTCGCTGCCGCCGCGAATGCCATGCCACCAGCTGCGGCTGAGCCGGTAACGCAGCGCCCGAAAACGGGCGAAGCCGATCAGGAACAGCACCGCTAGATAGAACAGGCCGGTCAGCGCCGCGGCCGCCCCCTCTTGGCCGCGCGCCACCAGGGCTGGGAACACGAATTGAACAAGGAGGAAGAATGGTAGCAGCACGATGACCACCATCAGGAAGCCGAAGAACATCTCCCGCCCCGTGCCGGTCCACTCCAGCGTGTCGTCGATGACGTGGGTCCGCGACCATAGGTAGCGACGCTCGCGCGCCGACGCCCAGAAGCGGTACACGCCCAGCGTCACGACGATCAGCAGGACATTGCTGGCGGCGATCGGCAGATATTCGCGCCAACTGCCGGTGAACTGAATGGCGCGCTGCTCCCCCGCAGCATGCCCGTACGCAGTGGCATCCATTGCATTCCCCCTTGAGGAAGAGGGAATGCAAGGATGTCAGTGCGTTGGCAAGCAGCGCGTTCAGCGTGCCCCAGTATCAATCATCGGCAGTGTTGTTGACCGCGCCGGGTCCGACGGCCTCGCTCTGCCCCGCCTGGTCACGGGCGATCGCGTCCTGGCGCAGCTCTTCCCCGTCGCGCCCGCCTTGCGTCAAGAACAGGATAAGGGCCAGCAGCGCGAGGCCGAGCAGCGCCCACGGCAGGATGTAATTGCGGCGCGGCTTGGCGCCTTCGACCACCGGGTTGGCGATCGGCGGCAGCGGCGAGGCCGGCTTGTCGCCGCCACCCTGGTTCTTATTGTCCATGTAGCCCGGTTCCCTGTCAGCAGCAGATGAACCGAACAACCGCTGCAAAAG
>CADCWB010000152.1 GCA_902806295.1 uncultured Sphingomonas sp.
CTTTGGCGGTGGCCGAGTAGGGCATGTGGACCTTCGACAATTTCCCCGTTGCTGCTGCAAACCGAGATCTCGGCGTATCAATCGACCAGCGGTGGCTCGACCGGGTTCGTCTTGCCTCGGTCCGGCTGGGCGGCGCCTCGGGCGGTCTGGTGTCCCCCGAGGGGCTAATCCTGACTAACGAGCATGTCGTGTCCCGCTGCGTCGAGGACCTGTCCACGCCCGAACGCAACTATGTCCAAACTGGCTTCACGCCGCAGTCGCGGGCGGAAGAGCGCAAGTGCCCAGGCATGGTCGCGGAGATTCTGACTAACATTGGCGATGTGACCGCGCGAATGCAGGCTGCTGGCGCGGGCCTCAGCGGAGAAGCCTTCACCAAGGCCCGCGACGCCGAGGCCGGCAGGATTGAGACCGAGGCTTGTGGATCCGACAAGACGCGCCGCTGCCAAGTGGTTACGCTTTATCGCGGCGGGCAGTTCAAGCTCTACACCTACCGCCGCTATGCCGACGTCCGCCTTGCCTTCGCGCCTGAGCACCGCGCCTCGGCCTTTGGCGGCGACCTCGACAATTTCAGCTTTCCCCGCTTCGCGGTCGATGCCGCTTTTCTCCGAATCCATGAAAACGACCGCCCAGTAAAAACCCCGGGATACCTGCGCTGGAACCCGGCCCCGCCGCAGGAGAACCAGGCGGTGTTCCTGTCGGGCAGTCCGGGCGCGACCCAGCGGCTCCTGACGCAGGCGCAACTACGCACCGTGCAGGACGTCACCCTGCCACTCGAGCAGCTGATCAACAGCGAGCTTCGCGGCCGGCTGCTGCGCTTTTCCCATGAGAATGAGCGCAACGCCTTCATCGCCGGCCAAGCGATCTCTTCGATCGAGAATGTCTACAAGCGCGGCTTCGGGCGGCAGCAGTCGCTGATCGATCAGCGCTTCATGGCCCGCCGTGCGGAGGGCGAGGCGGACTTCCGTCGCCGGGTGCAGGCCGACCCCGCGCTTCGCCAGTCGATCGGCGATCCGTGGACCGACCTTGCCAATCTGCAGGAGGAGGTCGTCCGCCTGTACCCCGGTTATTACATGCTGGAGACCCGCGCCGGCGGTGGTTCGCAGCTGTTCAACTGGGCCAAGGACCTGGTCCGCGGCGCGCAGGAGCGGCCTAAGGCCAATGCCGAGCGCCTGCCGGAATATGGCGAAGCACGGCTGCCACAGGTCGAGAACGGGCTGCTCGCCGCGCGCCCGAATTACCCGGCTCTGGACGAGGTCCAGCTCGCGTGGTGGCTGTCCAAGGTTCGCGAGATCCTGACCGTCGACGATCCCCGCATCGCGCAGCTGATGGGCAAGGAATCGCCCGAGCAGCTAGCCTCTCGGCTGGCGGGCGGGACCAAGCTCGGCGACCCGGCCGTGCGCAAGGCCCTGTGGGATGGCGGCCTCACCGCCGTCCAGGCCTCGAACGATCCGCTGATCCAGTTCATGCTCAAGATCCAGGATGTCAGCCGCGCCACGCGCTCGGAGTATGAGGGCAAGGTCCAGGCCCCGACCGACCGCGCCAGCGAAGCGCTCGCCAAGGCCCGCTTCGCGGTGTTCGGGACCAGCCTCTACCCCGACGCGACCGGAACCTTGCGCCTGACCTACGGCCGCTTGCGCGGCTGGACTCGGCTTGGACAGAAGATTCCCTATGCGACGACCTTTGGCGGCTTGTGGCAACGCGCCACCGGCGCCGAGCCGTTCGATGTCGCCCCGCGCCTACTGGAGGCGAAGAATAAGATTCCGGCCAGCACCATCCTAAATGTCGCGGCGTCGACCGACACGATCGGCGGGTCGTCCGGCTCGCCGGCAGTGAATGCTAAGGGCGAGATCATCGGAGCGAATTTCGATTCGACCGTACTGACCCAGCGGAATGCCTACGGCTATGACCCGGAACTCAACCGGAGCGTGCTCGTGACGACCTCGGCTGTGACCGCAGCGCTGCGCCACGCCTACGGACAGAGCCACCTGCTTCGGGAACTTGGCGTCCGGTAGCGTAACGCTGCCCGCTACAACAATTGTCTCGCCCTGTGCTTCTCACCCAGCAGAGATGGTACAGGAGGCTCCTTAAGCGTTGTGAGCGAGGCACCACAGCACCACTCTGACGAAGAGGCAAATGTCTGCTTTGGGGGCGCTTTCCACGAGCCAACATCCCTTCAGCCACTTGCTGACGCTCAGGCCAGCTTGGCCCCAAACGTCTGCTCATGGTGGGAAGCGGAATGGCTGCTTTCGGGTCCGCAGACGCGAATAGCCGACGCTCGTTCACGCGAGGCGTAGCGCGGCTTAGCGCCATTCCAGCAACTCCTTCAGAGTTCGTCCTTGCCCGCAAGCAGACATTCATTTTGACGATTGTTGCTGCTGCTCTGTTCGACGGGTGGCCGACATCCTGGCTTCCACGACACCAGACCCGGACCTTCTTCTATCGGCTAGCAGCCAGTGGGGCGGATGAAAAGATTGGCTATAGCTCCGAATCGCCGCCGAGCGCCTGCCAAAGCGTGATCCGTGCTCGAAGCGCTCGACCGCGGGCAGCGGCGGCGCGTTCTCCGGCGGCAAGCGCCAGTCGTTGAGCGTCGAGGACGAGCAAAAAGTTGCTGAGGCCGGCGCGGAAGCGGGTCTCCGATAGGCGGGCCGCGCGATCGGTCGCAGCGGCTTCGGCCCGGGCGGCGGCCAGCTCCCGGTCAGCGGCGGCGATCAGCGCGTAGCTGCCCTCCGCATCCCCCAGCGCGGTGAATACGGCATCGCGGTAGTTGGCGAACGCTTCGAACGTGCCCGCCTCCGCCCGACTGATGTCGGCCGCAATTCGGCCGAAATCGAGCAGCGGCCCGGCCAGTTCGCCGCCCACCGATCCGCTCAGCGCATCACTGTCGAACAGCCCACCGACCGACAGCGCGAGCAGGCCAAGCGCGCTGGACAGCGTCAGACGCGGAAAGCGGGCCGCCGCCGCCGCGGCCACATCCCCGTTTGCGGCACGCAGGCGGGCACCGGCCGCAAGCACGTCGGGGCGGTTGGTCAGCAGCGTCGAAGGCAGCGATGGGGGCGCTGGGGCTAGCAGCTCAGGCGACGCCGGGGCGGCCAGCGCGAGCTCGATTTCTCCCGCCGGTCGCCCGACCAGGGTCACGAGCCGGCCGACGATCCGCGCCCGCTCGCTGGCCAGCGCCTCCACCCGGCTGCGGCTGCTCGCGGCGACGGACTCGGCTTGAACCCGGTCGAGTCCGGGTGCGATGCCGGCGCGTTCCCGCACGGACGCCAGCGTGATGAAGCGCTCGGCGGCGGCGAGGTCCAGACGGAGCCGTTCCCCGCGCGCAGCCAGCGTGCGCCAGTCGGTGACGCTGCCGGCGATCTCGGCCAGCAAGGCTAGGCGGACGGCGGCGGCGTCGGCGCTCGCCGCATCGATCCGGGCCAAGGCCGCCCGCTGCCGCGCCCGCAAGCCGCCGAACAGGTCGGCATCCCAACGGGCGGTGAGGTTAGCCCCGAAGCTGGTTCGGGTGCGATCGATCTCCACCCCCGGGATTGGGGGAGCGGCCACCTGAGCGGTGCTGGCACGCGACCGGTAGGCGCTGACCGAGCCGTCGATTCCCGGCAGCCGGTCGGCTCGCGCGCGGCTGGCCTCCGCCCGCGCAAGGTCGATCCGGGCCAGCGCCGCCGCTAGGGTCGGCGCGTCAGCCAGCGCCGCGCCCGAAAGCACGGCGTAAGCGGGGTCCGACGCCGGCATCAGCGATAGCAGGCTGGCCTGCCCCGCGCTGTCCGGAGCAAAACGGAACGCAGGCGGCAGCGTCAACTCCCCCGCCGCCGGCAACCGGCCCGGACCGGCCGCGCACCCGGCGAGCGCGAGGGTCGCGGCACCCAGCAGGAGCGAGCGGATCACTGTGCTGGAGCCTTGCGCTGGGCCGGAGCCGGCCGCGCAGCAATGAAGGCATCGACCTGCTGCCCGACCCGGAAGAGACCGTCCGTGGACGGCAGCTCGTAGATCAGTTGCAGCACGCGGACATCGACCCGCTCGGCGGCGCTGTTGGTCAGCGATCGCTTGGGCACGACCTGCGGCTCGGCCCGGACGAAGCGGGTGCGCACCTGCCGGTCGGCCGCCCCGCGCGGACTGACCACGGCCTGGCTGCCGAGTGCGACGCGAGTGGCTTCATCCTCGTCGATGTCGATGCGGACATGCAGCGGCCGGGTCTCGCCCATCTGGATGTAAGGCGTGCTGCTGCTGCCCTGCTGGCCGGCCTGCACGAACTCGCCGGGGCGCACGTCCACCCGCAGGATCTCGCCGGAAATCGGCGCCGCGACGATCAGGCGGCCAAGCTCCACCCCTGCGCGGTTGCTCGCGGCGCGGGCGGCCGCGAGCCTGGCTTCGGCCAGCTGCCGCCGACCCCGGGCGACCGATGCGTCGCCCTCGGCCCGAATGACCTCCGAGCGTGACACCGCCGCCGGATCGCCGATCCCGCGGTACAGCGCCAATTGACGGGACGCCGCACCCTCGGCGGCACGAGCTTCGGAAATCGCCGCGCCCGCCTCCCGAATGCCGGCCTCTGCCTCCAGCAGACGGGCGCGCACGTCGCGATCGTCGACCCGGAACAGCGGCTGGTCTTTGCTCACATAGTCGCCCGGCCGGACCAGCACGGCGGTGACCAGTCCCGATAGCGCGGTGCCAAGGTCGATCACCTCGCTCGACGGCTCCACCACCCCAGCTCCGGCTACGCGCGGCGCGTTGGTCAGCGCGCCGGTCGCCCGGGCAGGCGTTTCTTCCGGCTCTTCCAGCTGCCGATCTGGCAGCCCGCGCCAGATCAGAAAGGCGGCGATGGCCAGCCCGATGACGGCGATCACCGGCAGGATGTTGCGTGAGAAGCTCGGGCGGGATTGGAACAGGGCCATCTGCTACCTCTCAAGCGTGGGCACTTCGGTGCCGTCATGGGTGATCCGCCCGTCCTCCATGACGAGGATGCGGTCGGCGAGATCGAAGATGCGGTTGTCGTGGGTGACGATGATGACCGACCGGTCGCTCGCCACGGCGACGTCGCGCAGCAGGTCCATCACGCGCCGGCCGGACTTGGCATCCAGCGCAGCGGTTGGCTCGTCGCAGACCACCAAGCGGGGCTCGTGCACCAGCGCGCGGGCAATGGCGACACGCTGCATCTGCCCTCCCGACAGTTGGTTCGGCAGCTTGCGGGCCTGGTCGCCGATGTTCAGCCGCTCCAGCATAGCATGGGCGCGGTCGGTCGCCTCCAGTCGGTCCATACCCTGCGCGATCAGCGGAACCGCCGCGTTGGAGGCCGCGTCGATGGTCGGGATAAGGTTGTACTGCTGGAAGATGAAGCCGATTGTGGTCAGCCGGAATTCGACCAGCTTCCGATCGCTCAGTGAATAAATGTCGGTTCCGAACACCCGCACGCAGCCCTCGGTCGGGTAGAGGATACCGGCGATGATGGAGATCAGCGTGGTCTTGCCCGACCCCGACTCGCCGACCAGGTAGGTCAGCTGCCCTGCCGTCACGTCGAGGTCGATGCCGTGCAGCACGCGCAGCACCTGCCCGCCCGCGTCGAAATCGCGGGTGATGCCGGTGACGCTGATGGCCGCACCGTTGTCGGCGACTTCCGCGCAGCCGCTCATCTGAACACCGCCGCCGGTTCGGTCTTCAGTACTCGCCGCAGGGCCAGCCAGCCAGTGGCGAAGATGATCAGCGCCACGCCTACTAAAGTCAGCAGCGGGATCTGCCAAGGCGTATAGAAGCCCTTGAAGTCGACGCTGGTTGCGCCACCGATGCTGATGAACAGGGTCGCCATCAGCACGCCAAGGCCATAGCCGATCAGGCCGACCAGCCCGGCTTGGGCCGCGACCATCATCCTGATCTTGCCGTTGTGGACGCCGATCGCCTTCAAGGCGCCGAACTGCTTGATGTTGTCGCGGATGAAGAGGCTGAACGTCAGGCCGACGATGGCGATGCCAACCACGAAGCCGAGCACGACGGTGATCCCGAAATTGATCGGAATGCCCGTATTCTCGATGATGAAGTCGACTCCGTCCTGAGCGAAGTCGGTGCGGGTTCGAGCCTTGAGGCCGGTCTGGCTCTCGATCCTGCGAACCAGTTCTTCCGGCGTCACGCCGGGCGCGGCACGGGCGAGCACGAAGCTCAACCGGTTGCGGGTGCCGGGTACATAGTTCAGCGCGTTGGAATAGCGAGTGTAGAGCACGACCTGGCTGGTGAAGCTGGGGTCCACATCGACGATCCCGCGCACCACTGCGCGCTGATCGTTGAGCTCCAGCCTGGCACCGATCGGATCAATATCCTCGGCGAACAGGCGGGTGCGGCCAACACCATCGACGAACACCGTGTTGGGTACCATCAGCTGGTCTCGGGTGCCCGCGATCATGGTCGGTGGAAGTCCGATCAGGGTGGAATCGTCGATCCCCACCACCGTCACGCCCTCCAGGTCGCCATCGGGAGTCCGCACCGCCGCATTGGCGCGCAAGTGCGGCACGGCCCAGGCCACCCCCGACACCGAGCGCACCTGGTCGAGCGCAGTGGAGGGCATTGGGTAGATGACGTCCTGCGTACGGCTGACCGGGTCCATGACCCACACGTCGACCGTGGCAATGTTGTGGACCGCGGTCGCGCCGCGATTGATCAGGTTGACGAAGATCGTCAGTTGCTGGGTGATGAGCAGGGTCGAGAAAGCGATGCCGAACACCAGCCCGTAGAACTTCTGCCGGTCGCCGGTCAGCATTCGGATTGCGATCCAGATCATCCTGCCACAGCCTTGAAGAGGGTGAGCTTGCCAGACGCGAAACAAAAGCTCATACCTGAACGCCGACGTTCAAATGAACGGGATCGTTCAATTTGTCAACTGGACCAAAGACTAGGCGGGGACGCTCCGCCGACCCGCAAAAACGCGAAGAGATAGTGCTCTCGGCGAAGCGGGCTTTCTTCGATCATGGCTATGCCTCGGCCAGTATCGAGGCGATCGCTGCCGACGCGGGCGTTTCCAAAGTCACTGTCTACAACCACTTCGGCGACAAGCGCGGCCTGTTCACCGCCGCCGTGGAACACGAGTGCGAGAACATCCGCGGTCAGCTGCTATTCGACGAAAGCAGCGGATCGGTCCGTGATCGCTTGCTTGCCTTCGGCCGCTCAATGGTGGCCTTCTTGTCCCGCCCCGAGATGATCCGCTTCGAGCAGCGCATCGCCGCCGAAGTTGAATTGGAACCGGAACTTGGCGAGTGTTTCCTCGACGCCGGTCCTCGGCGGATGCATCGCGCTCTCGCCCAACTCCTCGAGCGGGAGCATGGACGTGGCAGCCTTCAGATTGACGATTCAATGCAGGCCGCGGAACAGCTCGCGGCGATGTGCAAGGGCCTGGCCGACATGGAGCGCAGGTTCACGGGGCACGCCGATACCGCCGCTGCCGACCGGCGCGTCCAGTCGGCAGTAGATCTGTTCCTACGGGGATACGGAGCTGACAATCGCGCCCGCAATAGTTCTGCGCGCAAGTTCCTTTGAGACTACTCTGCTAGGTCCACACCGTCTGCTTTCCGCCACTTGTCGCCGCCTAGGTCCGCCTGCCCCAACGTCCACGAATGGTGGATAGCGGAACGGCTGATTTCGGGTGAGCTGAGACGCATAGCAGACGCTCGTTCATGTGGAGCGGGTCACGGCTGGGCGCGGAAGTCGTCATTCGGCTTGGTTCGCGAGATCCGCCGCTCCCGCTACAGTTCAGTTCGGACGATTGCCCATCATCTCGCCGAGCCGCACGGGGCGTTCCGGTGCCCAGTCAGCCTTGAAGACAATGGCATCCTTCCGGAACAACAACACGATGGTAGAGCCAAGGAGAAAGCGACCCATTTCCTCCCCCTGCCTGAGAACGACGTCCTGGTCGGCATAGTCCCATTTGGATACCCTGCCGGTGCGCCTTGGATTGACGACGCCATGCCACACCGTGGCCATGCTGCCGACGATGGTGGCCCCAACCAGGACCATCACAAACGAACCGTGCTCGAGCGACTCAAAGACACAAACGACGCGCTCATTACGTGCGAACAAATTAGGGACGCCGCGCGCGGTCACGGGATTCACCGAGAACAGCGCTCCCGGCACGTAAATCATACGAGTGAGGCGGCCATCGCAAGGCATGTGCAAGCGATGGTAATCCTTGGGCGACAAGTAGAGGTTGGCGAAGCTGCCGTGCTGGAAGTCGGCCGCCAAGTCTGTGTCGCCGCCAACCAGCTCGGTCGTAGTGAAGCGGTGACCCTTGGCCTGCACGATATGATGGTCGTCGATTGAGCCGAACTGGCTGATGGCTCCGTCCACGGGGCAGGTGAAATCTGCCGATGCGAGCGGGCGCGCCCCGACCTTCAAGGGGCGGGTGAAGAAATCGTTGAAGCTCTGGTAGCTGCCGAGGTCCGGATGCTCGGCCTCGCTCATGTCGACATTGTACTTCTGCACGAACCAGCGGATCAGCCGGGTAGTGACGGCACCGTGCTGCGCACCGGCTACGTGCCCCGCCAGGCTTGTGAGACGCTGCTTGGGCAGCAGGTGTTGAAGCAGTACCTTCAGGCGGTCAGACAATTGCGATCTCTTACACAGGATGGAGCAGGGAGCATGTCGCGAAGCGCACGGACCTAATCGCGCGTTCCGGAGAGCTGGCACAGGCATTTTCGTCTGCAAGCTGCAATCAATGTCTGCCGCCGGTGGGAAGCGGAACGGCCGCTTGCGGGCGGCGATCAGCCGAAACGGACATCCGTTCATACGAGCCGTAGCGGCAGGTATGCGCCCATAACCGACGATCAGGTTGCCTCAAGCGACACGCCAAAAGCAGACACTCGGGATGTACGCTCTGCCTCTACTTTTTGCGGATCGGGACGCCTCACATGTCCACGGTCAGGCTCATCTGGAAGCGGCGGGGAGGGTTGTAATAGAAGCCCTCACCAAAGACGAGGTACCCGTAGTCGTTGTTCACCGTGGCGAGCTGGGCGCGGAACGTCGCCGGCTTGTCGAATAGCTCGAACCGGTAGCGGCCGCCCAGCGAGTAGACGTATCGCGCCGGGATGACGAACGTGTTGGCGGCATTAGCGACGCGCTCGGACGTGCTTTCGTAGGCCAGGTCAACCGAGAGGCCCTCCACCCACGACAGGTTCCAGTCAAGCGCGCCGGTGATGGTGCGGCCGATCGAACTCACCGGCCGCCGCCCGATCAGCCCGAGATCGACCTGTTCTCCGCTTACGGTCGCGTCGAGGAAGACGCCGCCGAGAACGACGCTGAGCCGCGGCGTGACCTGCCCGGCGAGCGACACCTCGATGCCCCGGTTGCGCACCACGCCGAGTTCGCGGAAGACTCGCGCGGGATCGAGCGCGAAATAGGGTTTGCGCACGTCAAACACGCCTGCCACCAGCCGCAGCGCCGGGGTAATGGCGTAGCGGAATCCCGCATCCATCTGCTCGGTAGTGATGGCAGGCGGCGCCTCGTCGCGATTGACCGCGATCTGGGGCGCCACGGGGCTTTCCTCGAGCCCCTTGGTGTAGCCGCCGTAGAAGACGAGATCGCTGCTGGCGAGGATGGAGAGAGTGCCGTTGAAGAGCCAGGGACTGGCCTCGGACACCGGGAGCGCGCCGGACGGGCTAACCACGGCCTTTTCGTAGAAGGTGCGCTGGATGCCGAGGCTAAGCTCGCCAACGTCGCGCCACCTGCCGTGATAGCCAAGGCCTCCGGTGAGCTGGCGGACCTGATCGGTGGTCTGCGGCCCGAGCGTCAGGGTCGGCTCGGGCGCGTCAACAGGCTCGTCAATGCGGCCGGGGCC
>CADCWB010000153.1 GCA_902806295.1 uncultured Sphingomonas sp.
GGACCTTCGTGCCCACTGCCGGTATGTCCGCTGTTGATGGGCGAGCGGACATCGCTGACCAACAGACGAGATCGGCGGCTTTGCGCCCATGTCGGTCATGAACTGGCCGCAGGCGCCATCCCGAAACCGGACATCCTGTACTCGCCCGTAGGTGGCCGAGATGGGCCGCACCCGGCGGTTCCGGCCTGCGGTTCGGGACCCCGTTCCGGGGCGGAGAGCGGACCTACCTGACCAACCGCCGGAACCGCCACCGAGCGCGGTATCGCTTGGATTGGGCACGGCCGCTAGGGCCCTCGAGCCCCCACCAGGTCCTCTCCAGAGGAGCCCCCGGGTTAGAGTTCACACCGCGGTTCAGCCAAGCCGCGGACTCCAAGACCCTCGACGGCAAAGAGTCCGCCGGCATCCTCGGCCGTGTCCTCGAAGCGCACGCTTTTCGAGATGGACGTCACGTACAACACGTCGAGATCGGGGCCACCGAATGCCAGGCTGGTCGGGTAGCGCACGGGGAACTCGAACTGCATGACGAGGCGGCCGACGGGATCGAAGCGGGCGATGGTGCCGGTGCGGACAAGCGCCGACCATATATGGCCTTCCGCATCCACCGTTGCACCGTCGGGCGCCGTGCCAAGAGCGCGCAGATCCGCGAAGACACGCTTGTTGCGGGGCGTGCCGCTGAGCGTGTCATAGTCATACGTCCAGATGGTCTGCCGCGAGCTGTCCGCGAGGTAGAAGGTGTGGCCGTCGGGGCTGAAACAGGGGCCGTTGGACGTCGCTATGTCGCCGACGAGCGGCATCACCGTACCGTCCGGGTTGAGGCGGAAGAGACCGCCGACCACGGGTTCCTCCTCGCCGCGATGCAGATGCATGGTCCCGGCCAGGAAGCGGCCCTGCCGATCGGTCTTGCCGTCGTTCAGCCGGACATTCGGATTGCCCAGGCCCAGCAGCGCGAAAGGCGTGGTCAGACCGGTTGCGAAGTCATGGCGGTGAAAGCCATCCTGCAGCGACAGGATCGCACCGCCCGAGCGGCAGAGCGACATCGAGCCGATCGGTGCCGGCACCGCGTAGTCCTGCCGCTCCCCATTGACCGGATCCAGCCGGTGGACCACGCCGGCGAGTGAATCGATCCAGAACAGGCGCCGGGTCTCGGCGTCCCAGATCGGGCCCTCACCCAGGCGATCCCTGGTGGTGCCCACGCGAGTGATGCGGATATCGGCGGCACGCATGGCTCAATCCAGCCGGAGATCGATCGCGCGGATCAAGGCACCCCAGATCTCGCGCTCGCTGTCGATCACTTGGCGGAACTCGTCAGGCGAGTTGCCCTGCAGCTCGGCGCCCTGCGCGGCGAACTGGCGCGTCAACTCGTCGGCGCGCTGCGCGCGATGGATGGCGTCGATCTGCCGCGCCAGGATGGGCTGCGGCGTGCCCTTCGGCGCGAAGATGCCGTACCAGTAGGACATGGCGATATCGCCGTAGCCCTGTTCGGCCAGAGGCCGGACATTCGGCAGCATCGGGACAGGGCGATCGGCGGTGATCCCGAGCGCCTTGATCCGGTTGGTGTTCACCATCTCGGCATGCGCGGGCAAGCCATCGAAGGCGAGCTTGATGTCGCCGTTCATCAGCATCTGCTGCATGCCCAGCGAGCCGCGATAGGAGACGTCGGTCATCCGGATGCCGGTGGCCCGCTTCATCCGCTCGCCGCAGAGATGCCCGATCGAGCCGCGATTGGCGCCATAGTGGATCGGGTCACGCTGGGCGTTCGCCCATCGCAGCAGATCCGGGATGGTGTCCGCAGGCACGTCGTTACTCACATAGAGCACCATGTGCGCCCGCATCGCCATGGTCATCGCTTCGAACTGCTCAAGACGCACCGGCGGCTGCGCGTAGAGATTGGGCAGCGTGGCGAAGGTGGAGGAGGAGGTGAGCAGGATGGTCTCGCCATCCGGCCGCGACTGCGCGACATGCGCCGCGGCGATCACGGTGTTCGCGCCGGGCCGGTTGTCCACCACCACAGGTTGGTCAAGGATCGGATGCATCGCCGCGCCCAGGCGGCGTGCGAGGATGTCGGGCTCGCTGCCGGGGGCGAAGGGCACCACGATGCGGATCGGGCGGCCTTGCGCTGCAGCGCGACGAGCCAGGCCGAGCACGAAAGGCGCAGCCAGCAAGCCGCGCCGACCGAGGCGCAACGCGCTCGTCGGGGCACCAGGACTGCGATATCTCGCCATCAGTTCCTCCCGATGCTCAACGCCACGAAGCCGTCCGAGCGGCCACCGCCGGAGGCGGCGCGGAGGGCGCCAGCCCGGAGCGGCCTTGATTGGATCGCTGCCCGATGTCCCCGACCAGGCGAAGAGTGGTTCGAGACCTCCTTCGTCACGACTCCACCCTCTCGAGTTTCAGGGTCTCCGTCAGACCCGGTGCGGTTCACTCTTGCCGGTTACGCTGGCCTCAGACGCTCATAGAGATGCTCGAGCACTCGGCGCGCTGCGGCGATATCCTGCTTGGAGATGCCGTTCAGGTGCTCGGACTCGAACCGCTCGACATGCCCGGTCAGTCTCGAGCACAATGCCCGACCGGCATCTGTCAGCGCATAGGCGCCGTCGTTCGCCGCCACGAAGTGCCTGTCCACCAAGCCGGGAAGCGCGTCCTCGATGGAAGCCGGTGGCAGGACCGTGCGGCGGACGATCTCCTCCATGGACAGGGCATCGGCAGCGCTAAGCGCGAAGACGGTCCGGCTCTGGGCGAGGTTGAGCCCTTCCGACTGTCGGTACCGGTCGAACGCGTCCGATGCGTACATTTCCACGTAGGCCAGAAGCCCCATCAGACGCAAATCCCGCGCCTGGCGCTTGCCTCCAGCGCCCGACGGCGGCGCTGGGCCGGCCAGCAGCCTCGGATGGTCATCCGCCACCGCGTACCGGCCTTGGGCGTAGAGGAGCGGGTTGCCGGGAAAGCGCGCGTAGCGCCTCACTCGACCGACAAGGATGATGTGGTCGCCGCCGTCCAAGACCGCTTCCGTCGCGCACTCGATGAGCGCCAGTATTCCGGGAAGGGTCGGCGATCCGAGGCAGCCAGGCCGCCACTCGACATCCTTGAACTTGTCCTCGGCCGGGGTGGAAAAACGCTGGGAGATGTCGATCTGATCGGCCTTGAGGATGTTGACCGCGAAGTGCTCGGAGCGTCTGAAGGCCGAACAGCTCCGCGACGCTAGAGCGATGGACCACAGGACGAGTGGCGGGTCCAGCGACAATGAGGAGAACGAACTGGCCGTCACACCGACCGGGTTGCCTTGCCAGACCGTCGTGATCACGGTGACGCCGGTCGGGAACTGGCCGAGGCACCGCCTGAAAGCCCGCTGGTCCGCCGATGGATCCCCGTGCTCCACGGCATCCGTTCGCGGCAGCGCCATCATGGTCGCTGCTCCACCATCGTGCCCAGGATCCGCCACCATCTTCTTGCCCTCCCCGTTCCGCGGGCCCCGGCCGTTGCCGGCGAAGCTTCAGTCGTATTCGATGTGGGCCCGCAGCGCCCCGCTGGCGTCCGTCCAACCTTTGCCGGCGGCGTAGGCGACGGTCGCGGCGAAATCCTCGTTCCAGCCGGGCGGGACGTCTCCGGCCAGGCCGCGCACCCGCTCCGGCGCGATCCAGGCATGGCCGGGCCCATCCATCCGTCCAAGCTCCGCCAGTGCCGCGCGGGCCGACTCCGTGGCCGGCATGCTGATGCTGAAGCGGCGCAGGTCGGTTGCGTCGCGTAGGCGGACGGACCCGTCCCCCTCGATGCGGATGATCACGCTACCCAGCCCTTCGCGGGTCTTGGCACGGATGCACGATGGCTCCTCCCCTGTCCGCAACCATCCGTCAGCCCAGCCGCAGGCCAATCTTTCGGATCAGCTCGCCCCAGCGCTCGCGCTCCTCGGCGACCATGGCGGTGAACTCCGCCGGTGCGTTGCCTCTCAGCTCCGCCCCCTGGGCCAGCATTTGCTCGAACAACCGCGACTCGGCCAGCGCGGCGTGGGCGGCCGCCACTATCCGGCGCATCACCGGCTCCGGGATGCCCGCGGGCGCGAACAGGCCGTACCAGTAGGGCTGGGCCACGTCGGGGAAGCCGGACTCGGCGAAGGTGGGCACCTCGGGCAGCGCCGGCACGCGCCGCTCGCCGGTCACCGCGATCGCGCGGATCTCGCCGTTGCGCACCAGGCCGATATATGCGGCCAGGCCGTCGAAGGTGATGGCGACGTCGCCGCGCATCAGCATCTGCTGGGCCGCCGGCGTGCCGCGGTAGGAGACGTCCATCATCCGGATGCCCGTCACCTGCATCATCCGTTCCCCGGAGAGGTGCGCGACCAGGCCGACATTGGCGGCGTAGGGCATGGGGTGCGGCTGGCTGCGCGCGTAGTCCACCACGTCGGCCACCGTGCGCACCGGCAGCCGCGGGTTGGCGTAGAGCGCGAGCTGGCCCCGCATCAGCAAGGTGAGAGGCTGGAACTGCTCGACCCGGAACGGAAGGTTGGCGAAGAGGTGCGGCGTCACGCAGAAGGTGGAGGAGGAGGTCAGCAGCAGCGTGTAGCCGTCCGGCCGCTGCTGCGATACGTGCTCGGCCGCGACCACGCTGGCGGCGCCGACGCGGTTGTCCACCACCACCGGCTGGCCGAGGCTCGCCTGCATCGACGTCGCCATGGCGCGGGCCAGGAGGTCGGGCTCGCTGCCCGCGGTGAACGCCACCACCAGTCGGATGGGACGGGTCGGCCACGCCTCCTGGGCCGCGGCGGGGCCGGCCGCCAGCAGCCCCGCCAACGCCATCGCGCCGAGGGCACGGCGGCCGAGCGCATGCGCACCGGACATCTTGTTGTCCTCCCTCGGAACCAGCCGCCAGCCTACGCCGCGGCCCCTACCTCGGCGACGCCGAGCTCCTTCCGGACGGCGGGGATGATGCGGCTGCCCCAGAGCTCGATCTGCCGCAGCATGGTCTTCTGGTCGAAGTCGCCGAACTGCGTCTGGATGGCGACGTGCTTCGGGCGGAGGATCCTGATCTCCTCCACCAGACGCTCGACCACCCGGTCGACGCTGCCGACCGGCAGGTTGGCGCGCATCTGCTCGAGCGAGAGGTCGCCCGGGCTCTCCTCCTCCTTCACGAGGAAGCCGTCGTCCGAATGCTCGCGGCGGTACTTCAGCGCCTCGGAGATCCGCCGCGTGTAGCGCGCGTTCTCGAGGTAGCTCGTGACCTCGGCGTCGTCGTCGCTGGCGAAGGCGTAGCGCAGCAGGCCGACCTTGGTGTCGCCGATGTCGCGGCCTTCCCGCGCGGCAACCTTGGCGAGCCCCTCGCGCATCTGCTTCAGCTTGTCGGTGCCGTTGAGCAGGGCCGTGACGAAGAGGTTGTGGCCTTCGCGGATGGCGCGCCCCTGGACCTCCGGATGGCCCGTGGCCAGCCAGATCGGCGGCATCGGCTTCTGCACCGAACGGATGCTAATCGAGGTCGGCGGCAGCCGGATGTGCTTCCCTTCGTAGCTGAAGCCCCTCTCCGCCAGGCCGAGCTGGATGACGTCCAGGAACTCGTTGAAGATCGCGGGCGCGTCCTCGATGTTCACGCCGAAGCGGTCGAACTCGAAC
>CADCWB010000154.1 GCA_902806295.1 uncultured Sphingomonas sp.
GGGCCGTCGAGCAGATGGAGGAGCGCTATCGCATGATGGCCAGCCTCGGCGTGCGCGCACTCAAGAGCTTCAATGAAAAGGTGCTCGACGCCAAGGCGCGCGGGACCAAGCTCGGACGCCGGGTCCAGACCGGCTACAACGCGGACTCAGGCCAGCCGCTCTACGAGACGGAGGAACTCGACTACGAGGTGCTGCCGCAGATCGTGGTGGTGGTAGACGAGCTCGCCGACCTGATGATGACCGCCGGCAAGGAAGTCGAGTTCCTGATCCAGCGGCTGGCGCAAAAGGCCCGCGCCGCCGGCATTCACCTGATCATGGCCACTCAGCGCCCCTCGGTCGACGTCATCACCGGCGTCATCAAGGCCAACCTGCCGACCCGCATCTCCTTCCAGGTCACCAGCAAGATCGACTCCCGCACAATCTTGGGTGAGCAGGGGGCCGAGCAGCTGCTCGGCAAGGGCGACATGCTCTATATGCCGGGCGGCAAGCAGATCGTGCGCGTTCACGGACCCTTCGTCAGCGACGAGGAAGTGCGTGCGGTGGCCGAGCATTGGCGCCGCCAGGGCGTGCCAGACTATATCTCGGCGGTGACCGAAGAGCCGGAGGATGGCGGCTACGTCCTCGACGGCCAGCCCGAAGGCGAGGACGACGCCGAGACTGCGCTCTACCGCAAGGCGATCCAGATCGTGGCCGAAAGCCAGAAGGCCTCGACCTCCTACCTGCAGCGCCAACTCCGGGTCGGCTACAACTCCGCCGCGCGGCTGATCGAGCGAATGGAAAAGGACGGCCGGGTCGGTCAGCCCGACCACGTCGGCCGCCGCGAGGTGTTGATGGACATGGACGGTCACCCGCTCTGACCTGTTGCCGAGCACCTGAACAAAAGGGGACTGCCGGGTTCAGAAGGCATTCAACGCGCCACTGCCATCAGGCACCAAACAGCCTACTTCAGGAGTGACCATGAACTTCGCCACTGTCTCCGCGCGCCTGCTCGCGCCGGTTGCCGCGCTTGCGGCCTTCGGCGGGACCGCAGCCGTCGCTCAGACGACTTCACTCGGCCAGGTGCAAAGCGCGCTGTCCGCGACCCAGTCGCTGACGGCCAGCTTTGTCCAGACCGACACCCGCAACCGCTCGGTGCGGGGCACGCTGCAGCTCAAGCGGCCCGGCAAGATCCGGTTTGAATATGGCGGCGGAGCGAACATGCTGATGGTTGCCAACGGCCGCAACCTGACCTTCATCGATTATGACGTCGGGCAGAAGTCCTCCTGGCCCATCACCAAGTCACCATTAGCTGTGCTGCTCTCGCCCAACCCTGACCTGGGGCGGATTGCCAAGTTGTTGCCGACCAGTGATCCCCGCGTGGTGCTGGTGCGGGCGCGCGACAGTCGTCGGCCGGAGTTCGGCACCCTCATCCTGGCGTTCGTGAAGTCGCCCAGCGCTCCAGGCGGGCTGCTGCTGGAAGGCTGGACCGCAATCGACGCCCAGAACAAGCGCACCACGGTGAAGCTCGCCAACCAGCGGTTCAATGTCGCGGTGCCGGAGAGCGCGTTCACCTATGTCGAGCCGAAGAAGCGTAAATGATTGGCGAAACCCGGTATTTGATCCGCAACCGTTCATGTTTCGGACAGGCCCGTTAACCTATTGGCGAGTTCGGTCGTTGCCACGGCTTGGGGTTTCCCCCTGTTACCCGGGCCGGTGCGACCACCTCGCGTGACGAACGCTTGGTCGGCCCTCGCTCCATGCCCCCGGAGCGGGGGCCTTTGCGTATCCGGGCCCCTGCGATTAAGCGACTCGCCTTGTGACCACCCTCAAGATCGCCAGCTGGAACATCAACTCGGTGCGCGCGCGCGCCGGCATCGTGGAACGCTTCCTGCGCGAAGAGTCGCCCGACGTGCTGTGCCTCCAGGAGACCAAGGCGCATAACGACGTCTTCCCGGGTGAGCTGTTCGCCAGGCTGGGCTATGTTCATCACCAGCTCAACGGCCAGCGGATGCATCATGGAGTGGCGATCCTCTCCCGGCTTCCACTGGATGAGCCCGGCAGCCACGATTGGCAGGACAATGGCGAGGCCCGGCATGTCGGCGCGCGACTGCCCGGCGGTATTCGGCTGGAGAATGTCTATATTCCGGCCGGAGGCGACATTCCCGACCGGGAGCTAAATCCTAAGTTCGGGCAGAAGCTCGATTTTCTCGAACGCATGACGAAGTGGTCGGAAGGGCTGCGGGAACCCACCATTATCGTCGGCGACTTCAATGTCGCGCCCTTGGAGTGCGACGTATGGAGCCACAAGGCGCTCGTGGACGTGGTCAGCCACACTCCGATCGAGATCGAAGCGCTTGGGCGACTGCAGGCAGCGCACGAGTGGGTGGATCTTGGTCGGCGCTTCGTGCCCGCCCCAACCCGCAACTTCACCTGGTGGAGCTATCGCGCCAAGGATTGGACTGCGAGCGATCGTGGGCGCCGGCTCGACCACATGTGGTGCTCCCCATCGCTCGCCGGCCAGGCCACGGGTCACCGCGTGCTGGAGCCGTGCCGCGGATGGGAGCGGCCGTCCGACCACGTCCCGTTGATCGTTGAGCTGACGCTTTGAGCGCAGTCCGCTCTGCGCTCCGGGCGCTCCGCAGAGGAGATGCGGTCGGCGTCGGGTCTCTGACGGTAAGTTCAGTCGAGACCGCACCTCCACCGGTCTTGGCGCAGCTGCTGCTCAGCGGTGAGCGCGCTGCCGCGCTCGGCCTTGGCAATCGACGGGAGTCGGCCGACCCAGCCCAGCCCGTGCTGCTTGCCACCGCCGACTGGCTCGACGAGAAGGCGGTGCGGTCGCTGGCCGACCCCGCGACTGACTTCAGCCGCGGGCCGATGGGTCCGTTGACGCCACTACGGCTCGAGGAGCCGCAAGATGCCGCCGCCGCCATCGCTCTATCCCGCCTGGGTGGGCTTCTGCCGGCGTTGTGGGTCATCCAAGAGGCTGCGGCGCAACAAGTCACGGCTCCCGACGTCCTCGCCGCCGAACGCCGCTCCACCGTAGCGCTGGCTGCGCGCGCCCGCCTGCCGATCGATGGGCTTGAAGCCGATAGTCAGATTACTGTGTTCCGCGCCGAGGAGGACGGCAGCGAACATGCCGCGGTGATCATCGGCGCACCCGGCGGCCGGCCGCCCATCGTTCGTCTCCACAGCGAATGCCTGACAGGAGACGTTTTCGGCAGCCTGAAATGCGATTGCGGCCCGCAACTTCGCACCGCGCTTCGATTGATCGCGGAAGCAGGCGGGGGAGTATTGCTCTACTTGCGCGACGAGGGCCGGGGGATCGGGCTCGCCAACAAGATCCGCGCCTACCAGTTGCAGGATCGGGGTCTCGATACGGTCGATGCCAATCGTCGGCTGGGCTTTGCCGACGACGTACGGGACTATAGCCTCGCTGCGGCCATGCTGCGGGCGTTGGGCTTGGCCGAAGTACGGCTGCTGACCAACAACCCGTTGAAGGTTCAGGGATTGGAGGCTGCCGGCATCCGGGTGGTCGAACGGATCGCGCACCACATGCCCGCTAATCCGCACAACGCTGATTACCTGGCCGTCAAGCGTAAGCGTAGTGGCCACCTGCCCTGATCACTCGAACAGCGCGGAGCCGACCCGGACAACGGTCGCACCCAACATCACCGCGGCGCGATAGTCCCCGCTCATGCCAATGCTGAGCCCGTCCAGCTTATGTCGCCGCGCCAGCTTCGCCAGCAGCGCGAAATAGGGCGACGGTTCGGGCCCGAGCGGCGGGATCGCCATCAGACCCGCCAGCGGCAAGGGCGAGGCGCGGACCTGATCCAGGAAGCCAGGCAGGTCGGCCATCGCAACCCCGCCCTTCTGTTGCTCGTCGCCGATGTTCACCTGGACATAGACCGTCGGTAACCGGCCGACCTTCGCTCCAGCCTGAACCAGCGCCCGCAAGAGGCTGGACCGATCGAGCGAGTGAATTGTACCGAACAGCCGCACTGCATCCTCTGCCTTGTTCGATTGCAGCCGGCCGATCGCATGCAGCCTCACATCGGGGTAGCGCTCCACCAAGGCCGGCCATTTGGCGTCTGCTTCCTGAACCCGGCTCTCGCCGAAGTCGCGCTGGCCGGCGGCGATCAGTTGCTCGATCTCGGCCGCGCTGCGGGTCTTGCTGACGGCGACCAGCGTGACAGCCTCGGGCAAGCGCCGTGCCAGTCGCGCAGCGTCGGAGATGCCCTGGTGAATGGAATCGAGGCGGGAGGCGGCGTCGGTCACGGAGCGCTGCTATAGGCAGCGCCATGACCCCTCGCTACCCTACCCAATGGCTGATCAGCGATCCGCGGCTGGGCGACCTGCTGGCGATCGCCAGGCGCCTTCCGCGCGGCACCGGCATCCTGCTGCGCCATCACGAGTTGGCAGCGGCGGAGCGACGGCTGCTGCTGCGCCGGCTGCGGCGACTGGGGACCGGGCGCGAATTGATCGTGATCGACGAAGCGGCCGGCGCCACGGCACGGGTGCATAACGCCCGGGAGATGCGCCAGGCACGCCTATCCGGCGCCCGTCATATATTCTTATCGCCCTTGTTCCGCACCCGCAGTCACCCGAACTGGCCGGCGCTGCCCCGGATGCGCGCGGCCGCGCTTGCTCGAC
>CADCWB010000155.1 GCA_902806295.1 uncultured Sphingomonas sp.
CCGAGGAACAGAAGCGCGATTACCTGACCAAGATCGTATCCGGCGAATGGCCTGCAACCATGAACCTGACCGAGCCGCAGGCCGGCTCGGACGTCGGCGCGCTCAAGACCAAGGCTGAGCCAAACGGCGACGGCTCGTGGCGGATCACCGGTACCAAGATCTACATAACCTATGGCGAGCACGACCTGGCGGACAACATTATACACTTGGTGCTGGCCCGCACCCCCGATGCGCCGGCCGGCACCCGCGGGATCTCACTGTTCCTGGTGCCCAAGGTCCTGCCCGATGGCAGCCGCAACGACCTTCGGTGCGTGTCGATCGAGCACAAGCTCGGCATCCACGCCTCGCCCACCTGCGTCATGTCCTATGGCGACGAGGGTGGCGCGACCGGCTGGCTGATCGGCCCCGAGCATGCCGGCATGCGGGCCATGTTCACCATGATGAACAACGCC
This sequence comes from uncultured Sphingomonas sp., assembly GCA_902806295.1. GTDB lineage: Bacteria > Pseudomonadota > Alphaproteobacteria > Sphingomonadales > Sphingomonadaceae > Sphingomicrobium. The sequence continues at coordinate 453 of CADCWB010000155.1, forward strand.
CGCCTCAACGTCGGCCTGCAGGGCGTCGGCATCGCCGAACGCGCGACGCAACGAGCAGTCGACTATGCTCTGGGCCGAGTTCAGTCCGCGCGAGCCGGCGGGCCGAGCAGAGACGCAGTGGCGATCCACGAGCATCCGGACGTGCGCCGGATGCTGCTGCGGATGCGGGCGCTGACCGCCGGTGCGCGGGCGCTGACCTACTATGCGTTTGGGCAAGTCGACCGCGGGCAGGTTGGCGACGCACAGGCGGCCATGCGAGCCGACATTCTAACGCCAATGGTGAAGGCCTGGGGCACGGACGTCGGCTCCGAAGTCGCGAGCCTGGGGGTGCAGGTGCATGGCGGCATGGGCTATGTCGAGGAAACCGGCGCAGCCCAGTACCTCCGCGATGCCCGAATTGCGCCGATCTACGAAGGCACGAACGGCATTCAGGCCGCGGACCTGGTCGGGCGCAAGCTCGGCCTCGACGGCGGCCTCGCCTTTGACGGGATCATCGCCGATATCCGCGCCGAGACCGACGCACCGTCCATCGAGGCGCTTGGCGACTCGGTGGAGGTCGCCGCCGCCACCCTCCGAGCTGCCGGCCACGACGACCGGCTGGCGGGCAGTTATCCCTTCCTCACCATGTGCGCGGTGCTGACCGCGGGCTGGTTGCTGGAGCGACAGTCGCGCGCAGCCGCCGGCGGTACGCCGTTCGAACAGGCGAAACGGGCGACGGCAGCCTACTTCCTGTCAGTGATCGTGCCGGAGGCGCTTGGCCTAGCTGCCGGCGCGGAAGCGGGAGCGGAGCTGCTGTACTCGGTTCCGGCCGAAGCGTTAGCCTAGGCTTTCGCCAGCAGGTCTGCCGGCTCGATGCCCAATCGTTCCATGCGGGCGCGGATCGCCGGCCATTCCTGCTCGATGAAGTTGCGCCGCTCGCTATTGCCCAGCCGCGAGCGCGCGCCCTCTGCGACGAACATGCCGACGCCCCGCTTGACCAGGATCAGCCCCTCGTCCTGAAAGCCCTGGTAAGCCTTTGCGACCGTCAGCGGATTGGCTCCCTGCTCCGCGGCAAAGGCCCGGACCGACGGCAGCGGGTCGCCATCGCGATACCGCCCGGCGATAATCCGTTCGGCAATGAGTTCCCGCAGACGAAGGTAGACGGGCTTGTCGGGTGAAGCGCTCAGCGTCATGCTGTCCTAATACAGCGTAGCGCGACCAGTTGCAAGCTGCTTACCGATCGACTGGCGGGGTCCAGCGCCGAACAACGGTGGCCAGTTCTGGCCTCGGCCGCTCCGCCAGCGCCGCTCCCGGGGAGCCGAAAAAGAAGAATCCTGCGATCCGCTCGTTGCCGACGCAAAAAGCCGCGCGCACCATCGGGTCGTAGGCGGCCCAGCCGGTCAGCCAACTGCCCACGAAACCAAGCGCGTGGCCGGCATGCAGCAGGTTCATCGCCACGGCGCCGACCGACAGCTCCTGCTCCCACACAGGGATCTTATGGCCTTCGATCGGTGCCGACAGCAGCAAGATCAAGGCCTCGGCACTGGCTGCGAAATCGTCCGCCTTGTGGTAGTGGGCAGCGGTCGCCCCCGGATCATTCTCCGCCAACGCTCGCCGCAGCAGCACGGCAAGCTCTTCTCGCTGCTCCCTCTCCACGATCACGAACCGCCACGGCGCCAGCTTGCCGTGGTCGGGGGTGCGCGCCGCGATCGCGATCATCTGCTCGAGCTGCTCGGCCGTCGGGCCCGGTCCAACCATCTCGCGCGCCCGGCCGGAGCGACGCGACTGAAGGTAGGCGAGGGGCGACGACAGCAGGTTCAACATGGGCCGGGCTCACATAGGGCTGCAACCCGTTCGCAACAATCGGCTTGGCAAGGCAGATTTGCTCGTTACGGTGCCGCCGAATCCGGGCGCTCGGGGCCGGCAGTAAAGGAAGCAAGTGCATGAAGCCGATGGGTCTTTGGCAGGAAGGCGACTGGATCGCAGCGATTGCGGTGCTTGTGCTCGCGGTGTTCCTCACCATTGGGGCCAAGGTCGCCATCCAGAAGGAGCCAGAGTTCGCGGGCCACCCCAAGGGCCTCTACATGCTGTTCTTCGCCGAGATGTGGGAGCGCTTCTCCTACTACGGCATGCGCGCCATTTTGATCTTCTACCTGACCCAGCATTGGCTGTTCAACGACAGCAAATCGAGCCTGATCTACGGCGCCTACACCAGCCTCGTGTACATCACGCCCGTGCTCGGCGGCTATCTCGCCGACCGTTACCTCGGCCAGCGCAAGGCGGTGCTGTTCGGGGGCGTGCTGCTGGCGGCCGGTCACAGCCTGATGGCGGTTGAAGGCACTGGCGGACAGAGCGACCCGACGATCAACGTATTTTGGGCTGCGCTGGCCTTTATCATCGTTGGGTCCGGCTTCCTCAAGGCGAACATCTCGGTGATGGTTGGTCAGCTGTACAAGCTGACCGACATTCGCCGCGACGGTGCCTACACCATCTTCTACATGGGAATTAACGTCGGGGCCGCGATCGGCACCATTCTCGTCGGCTACCTTGGCCAGACGATCGGCTGGGGCTGGGGCTTCGGCCTCGCC
>CADCWB010000156.1 GCA_902806295.1 uncultured Sphingomonas sp.
AAGCTGATTGAGGACGTACTCGAGGACTTCGCTCGGCTATCGGCAACCGATGCTTCCGCCATTTGACATACAGGTTGCGCGAGACCCGGCGTCACCGGAACCGTGAACGCCGCGCTAACTCGAAGGCCCCATTCTGTAATGCGCGTCGGACTTCTGAGGCGCCCTTAAGAGGTCGCACCGATGGCTTATCAGGCAAACAGTGGCTTAGTGGTCGACCGACGCGCGCTTCTGAGCGGGGTCGCCGAGGCTGAGGCTGATCAAAGCTGCGGGCCGAATACGCAGCGACACCTCGGCGAGCTTCTCGGTAAATATTACGCCGAGGCTGCGCAGCCGCCGCTACCCGCGCTCTTCTCGTTGCTCTTACGGCAACTGGAGACGCGCGACTGATCCAGTCGCGGGTCTATTTGCCGGAGCTACGGCACGTTCGTAGCGGGACGCCGTAAGCCCGAATCAGACATAGCAGCGGCCTTCGCCTCGGAGGCCACCAACGTGAAACGCTGCACCACGCTCATCCTCGCAACGCTCGCCTTCACCATCCCCGCTCACGCCGAGCCCATCGTGGGTCGCGCCTCCGTCATCGACGGCGACACGCTCGAGATCCGCGGCACCCGCATTCGGCTGCAGGGCGTGGACGCTCCCGAAAGCGCGCAGCTCTGCCAGGATCGTGCGGGCAAGGATTATCGCTGCGGACAGAAGGCGGCGCTCGCGCTCGCCGACTGGATCGGCACGGCGAACGTCTCGTGCGAGCCGCAGGACAAGGATCGCTACGGCCGCACCGTGGCCGTGTGCAGCAAGGGCGGGGCAGACCTGAACGCCTGGCTGGCAGAGAACGGCCACGCCCTCGCCTACCGCGAGTACAGCAAGGCCTATGTCGACGAGGAGGCGGCCGCGAGCTCGGCCAAGGTGGGGATCTGGGCCGGCACCTTCACCAAGCCGTGGGATTGGCGGAAGGAGAAGCGTGGCGGGAGCGCCTCTGCACCCGCGAAGCCGACCCGCGCCTCAGATGCGACAGGCGCGACCGGCGCGGGCTGCACCATAAAAGGCAACATCAACGGCAAGGGCGAGCGGATCTACCACACCGCCTCGTCGCGAATGTACGCGCGCACTCAGGCAGAGCAGATGTTCTGTTCAGAGGAGCAGGCGCGCGCCGCGGGTTTCCGGGCGCCGCGGGGCTGAGGTCGTGTGATCGGCTTCGCGCGCGAGGGCGAAGAGTAGGCGGGCGCGCGGGCTCGCTCCCAGCCGCAGCGGGTGCGAGCCGCACTCAAGATGCAAGGAATGCGGACACCCGTCGGGCCACCTCGCCGGGCGCGTCCTCGGGGCTGTAGTGGCCCGCTCGAGGCAGCCCGACCGGGCCGCCGAAGTCGTGCATGACGAGCGTCAGGTCGCGCAGGTCAAGCGCCAACATGATCCGCGCCAGATTGTCTATATGGTCCTGCAGCCAGTAGGTCCGGTCCTGCGGCGCCGCGCTTTTGCCGAAGCCCATGTGATCGACCGCGATCACCCGGTGGCGCTCGGCCCAAACCGGGAGCTGCTTTCGGTACAGGTAGCTCCAGGTCGGCTCGCCGTGCAGCAGGCCGCTTACGAGGGTTCCCGCACAGCCTCCCTGAAGGGCACGGTCAGGAGCACCCGGCCCGTGTCGTCCGCGATCTCGACGGAATGCTTGAGAGGTAGATGTCCTTGCAGAACCGCGCTGCTCAGGAGATCACGCGCGACGCCTAAAGCTTCGGTGCGGGCCGCCTCCAGGTTCAGGAAATCTGCGCCTTCAGGATCCTCAGTGAAGCGCGCCCCATGACGGATCTGGAGAAAATAGTGCGCCAAGGCGCCCTCCTGACCATGAGGCCCAGCCTGACAAGTGCTGAAAAGGAGGGAAGGTTGCCGTCCCGCTGCGTACAGATGAACGGCAGGGGGGGCTAATCAAGCGTTGATCGCGATCCCAATCATATCCCGGTACTCGGCCTCAGCGAGGCCATAGCTCTCTCCCGCCAGCCTCTGCAGCTTGGCTCTGTCCAGGATCTCGATGCTGCCGCGTCTCCCCCGCACCATGCCATCCCTTTCGAGATCCTGCATCGTGGTGGTAACGCTGGCCCGCCGCACGCCCAGCATCAAGGACAGGAACTCGTGGGTGAGCGCGATGGTGTCGCCCACGCTGCGGTCGTGCGACATCAGAAGCCAACGGGCGAGACGCTCGTGAATGGTGTGGCGACCGTTGGCCTGAGCGGTTGCAGCAGTCTGGGTAAGGAAGGCGTTCGCATAACGCAGCATGAGCCCGTGCAGGGATGGGCTTTCCGTGAGCGCCGCCCGGAACGCCTGGGCGGGCATGCGATGGGCGTCACCGGCAACCTGGACGAAGATCTCGAAGGGGCAGTGCTCGACCCCGAACACGAGGGGCAAACCCGAGATGCCGTCTTGCCCCACAATCCCGACCTCGACGGACTTCTCCGATCCCGGGTGAGCGATAACTGAGAGCAGTCCGTGCTCCACGAAGTGCACGTGGGGAATCGGGACGGCCGGCTCGATCACCACGTCCCGAACCGTCAGCGAGACCCGCTTCAGGTGAGGCACGAGCCGCCCCAGGTCTTCGGTGCTGAGCGCGTTCAGGAGGTGATTGCGGGAGACGAACCCGGAGTCGGGATCGGGAGACATAGCGGTTGCCCCAAAAGA
>CADCWB010000157.1 GCA_902806295.1 uncultured Sphingomonas sp.
GCCCATTCGCGCCAGGGAACTTAGATGAAGAACGATCATTGAGCCCCCGGAAAGATCGCGGGAAGGCGGGGTTTGTTCCCATACCGTCCGGAATAGCTGAGGGGGAATGATGAGCGAAACGGTTCTGGTCACCGGCGGCGCGGGATTTATCGGGCGATCCGTTTGCCGCGAACTGCTGTCGCGCGGGCACCGGGTGCGGGTGCTGGACGGCTTGGTCGGGCAAGTTCACGGCGACGTCGAGCGGCCGGCCGATTTGCCCAGCGACGTGGAACTGATCCGGGCCGACGTCCGCAACGGCGATGCGGTGACCAAGGCGCTTAAGGGGGTGGACAGCGTCGTCCACCTGGCCGCGGAAGTGGGTGTCGGCCAGTCGATGTATGCTGTCGAACGCTACACCAGCGTCAACGATGTCGGCACCGCGGTGCTGACAGAAAAGCTGATCGACGATCCCGTGCGCCGGATCGTCACCGCCTCGTCAATGAGCATTTACGGCGAAGGGCTCTATCGCGACGCGGACGGCGAGTTCTTGCAGGATGCCGAGCGCCAGCCGCGCACGTCCGAGACGCAAAGCTGGGACCCGCTCGATCGTAAGGGCCGACCGCTCACCCCTGTAGCCACGCCCGAGTGGAAGCAGCCCAATCTCGCGAGCATCTATGCGCTCGGCAAATATGTGCAGGAACGCACCACCCTGATCATGGCGGGCGCTTACGGCATGGAAGGCGTCTGCCTGCGTCTGTTCAACGTCTACGGTCCCGGCCAGGCACTTTCCAATCCCTATACCGGCCTGCTGGCGATCTTTTCGTCCCGGCTGCTCAACGGCCAGCGGCCGGTGATCTTCGAGGATGGCGAGCAGCGCCGCGACTTCGTCTATGTCGGCGACGTCGCGCGGGCCTTTGCCGACGCCCTTGAGCTGCCGCAAGCCGCCGGCGGCGTGTTCAACATCGGGTCTGGTGACGATCGCTCCGTGCGTCAGGTGGCGGAGAGCATCGCCCGCGCGATGAACCGCAACGACCTCGAGCCGGAGATCGTCGGCAAGTCGCGGATCGGCGACATCCGCCATTGCTTCTGCGACACCTCACTCGCCGCCGATCGCCTCGGCTTCCGCGCCCAGCGAGATTTCGAGGACGGTCTGGCCGAACTCGCCGAGTGGGTCGCAAGCCAGGAGGCGGTCGACCGGGTCGACCAGGCCAAGGCTGAACTCGAGCAGCGCGGGCTGGTCGCGTGAGCGCTCCGGCGGTCATCGGCCGCCAGCCGGTGCTGGTCACGGGCGGTGCGGGCTTCATCGGCTCCAATATCGCTCATCGGCTGGCAAGTGAGGGACATGACGTCCTGATCTACGATGCGCTCTCGCGACCAGGCGTCGAGCGCAATCTCCATTGGCTGCAGTCCTGCCATCCCAGACGGATCAGCTTCGTGCGCGGGGATGTGCGCGACGAGGACGGTCTCGCCAGCGTCGCACGTCAGGCGAGCGCGGTGTTTCACATGGCCGCACAAGTCGCGGTCACCACCTCGATGGTGGAGCCGCGCGAGGACTTCGACATCAACGTCCGCGGCACGTTGCACCTGCTCGACGCGCTGCGCTTGTCGGGCCGGCGAGTGCCGCTGATCTTCGCTTCCACCAACAAGGTCTACGGGGACCTGGCGGATGTTGAGTTCCGGCTTGAGGATGACGCCTACCGGCCAGTCGATCGGCAAATCCGTGCACATGGCATCTCCGAAGCCCGCCCGCTCGACTTCCACACGCCGTACGGCTGCTCGAAAGGAGCCGCGGACCAATATGTACTGGATTATGCGCGCAGCTTCGACCTGCCGACCGCGGTGATCCGCATGAGCTGTATCTATGGCGAGCGGCAGATGGGGACGGAGGACCAGGGCTGGGTCGCTCATTTCCTGATCCGCGCGCTGGAGGGCGAGCCGATCACCTTGTACGGCGATGGCCACCAAGTGCGCGACATCCTGGACGTGCGGGATGCGGTCGGCGCCTACATGGCGGCATGGCGGCAGATTGATACTGTGGCCGGCCGCGCTTTTAATCTCGGTGGCGGTCCGCAGAATGCCGTTTCCTTACGCCAGATCGTCGCCGAGATCGGCGACTTGACCGGGCGCGAGCCGGATATTCGCTTCAACGACTGGCGGGCCGGCGACCAGCGCTACTTCGTGGCAGACACGAGGATGATCCGGTCCACCCTCGCGCTGGGCCAACCACGCGGGTGGCGCGACGGGGTCGCCAGCCTTGCGCAGTGGCTCATGGACGAGCGTGGGCTGTCGCTCGCTTCATCCGCCCCCAAGCGACGGGTGCCAGCTTGAGCCGGCTGCGACTATTCCTCACGACCGATGCGGTCGGCGGCGTATGGACTTACTCGCTCGATCTCGCCGCCGCCTTGGCGGCCGAGGTCGATGCGGTAGTGATCCTGGCCGTGCTTGGTCCCGCGCCGAACGCCGATCAACTAACCCGCGCCGCCGCCGTGCCAGGCCTGCAACTGATCCACACCGGACTGCCGCTCGACTGGACCGCAACGAGTAGCGAGGAGCTGCGCGCCAGTGCAGAGACCTTGGCCGATCTCGCGGATCAAGCTGATGCCGAGGTGGTGCAGCTGCATTCCCCCGCACTTGCCGTCGGCACCTATCGCGCACCGGTCGTCACTGTGGTGCATAGCTGTGTCGCGACTTGGTGGAGCGCGGTGAAGACCGGGCCGCTGCCGGACGACTTCGCGTGGCGTATGGCGATCGCGCGAGAAGGCCTGCGCCGAAGCGAGCTGGTCGTCACCCCGTCCCGCGCGTTCGCCGAGACGGTGCAACAGGCCTACGGCCTCAAGCACCCTCCAGCGGCGGTGCACAATGGCCGCTTTCACCCTGCTGCGGGTGCAAGTTCGTCCGGCAGCTTCGCCTTCACCGCTGGCCGGCTGTGGGACGAGGGGAAGAACGTCGCGGCGTTCGACGCGGCGGCTGCGCTGTCGGCGGTGCCGTTCAAGGCGGCCGGGCCGGTCCAGGGACCGAACGGGGCGCGGGTGGACGTTCGCTCAGCCGAGCTGCTCGGCTTCCTGGCCGAGGAGGATCTGACCGCAACGCTGGCGCAGCAACCGATCTTTGTCTCGGCGGCAAAGTATGAGCCGTTCGGCCTGTCCGTCCTCGAGGCGGCTCAGGCCGGCTGCGCCCTGGTGCTGTCGCCGATCCCGACCTTTCGCGAATTGTGGAGCGGTGCAGCCCTGTTCGCCGACGGGGCGGAGGAAATCGCCGCCGCAGTGGATCGACTGGCAGCGGACCCCTCCGAACGCGCGGCGCTCGGTGCCGCAGCGAAGGCCCGGTCGGAACGGTTCACTCCGGCTGCCATGGCGACGACGATGCTCGGCCATTATCGGGCGCTGCTCGGGTCGGAGCGGAGGGCGGCGGCTTGAGGGTCGTCTACTTCACTCACTCGCTGCAAAGCTGCTGGAACCACGGCAACGCGCACTTCCTGCGCGGCGTGTTGCGCGAATTGCAAGCGCGCGGCCACCAAGTGGAAGCACTGGAACCTGAAGGGAGCTGGAGCCTCCAGAACCTGCGGCGCGATGCCGGCGAGCAGGGTCTTCGGGCCTGGCGGCACGCCTATCCCGACCTGCAGGCGACTAACTATGCGCCCGGCACCGATCCGGCCGAACTGACCCACGGTGCCGACCTCGTGATCATGCACGAGTGGAACGAGCTGGCGCTGGTTGCGGCGGTCGGAACCCTGCGAAAGCGTGGAGCGCGGTTCACCCTGCTGTTCCATGATACTCATCACCGCGCCGTCAGCGACCCCGAGGCGATCCGCGCGTTCGACCTTTCCGGCTACGATGGCGTGCTCGCGTTCGGCGAGACGCTCAGCGAAGTCTATCGCCGCTGGGGCTGGCAGGGTCGCGTCTGGACCTGGCACGAGGCGGCCGACACTCGCCTGTTCCGGCCACCGGCCGGGGAAGGGCATCGTCAGGGTCTGGTGTGGATTGGCAATTGGGGAGACGGTGAGCGGACTGCCGAGCTCGAGCAGTTCCTGTTCCGTCCGGCCCAGAGCGCAGCCCTGCCGCTCGATATCTACGGCGTGCGTTACCCGGCCGAGGCTCTGGCGACCTTGCGGCGCTACGGCGCGCATTACCACGGCTGGCTGCCGAACGTCCGCGCTCCGCATGTGTTCGCTGAGCATCTCGCAACCGTGCACGTAGCTCGCCGCTTCTATACGACACGGCTGCCCGGCATTCCGACGATCCGGGTTTTCGAGGCGCTGGCCTGCGGCATCCCGCTGGTGTCCGCACCGTGGGACGATTGCGAACGGCTGTTCACGCCCGGCGAAGATTATCTCGTCGCCACCGATGGCGAGGTTATGACCCGCCACCTGCGTTCGCTTGCCGCCGATCCGGACTTGCGATGCAGCCTCGCCGAGCATGGCCTTGCCACCATCCGCGCTCGCCACAGCTGCTCCCACCGGGTCGACGAGCTGCTGGCGATCGTCGCCCAACTCACGCCCGAAAAGGTCCCGGCATGAAGATCGCCTTCTACGGCTCGTCCCTGCTCTCGTCCTACTGGAACGGCGCCGCAACATATTACCGCGGCATTCTGAGCCAACTGGCGACGCGCGGCTACGAAATCACCTTCTACGAGCCGGACGCGTTCGAGCGGCAGCAACACCGCGATATCGATCCGCCAGCCTACGCCAAGGTGGAGGTCTTCCGAGCGACGCCCGAGGCCTGCCGGAACGTGCTGGCGAAGGCCGCCGAGGCCGACATCGTGGTCAAGGCGAGCGGCGTCGGCGTGTTCGACGATGAATTGCTGAATGGCGTGCTCGACCAGGCTGGCCGGCATGCGCTCAAGATTTACTGGGACGTGGACGCCGCCGCCACGCTGGAGGAGATCGCGGCTGCGCCCGATCACCCGCTGCGCCGCCGTCTGCCCGAGTTCGACCTGGTACTCACCTATGGTGGCGGACCTCCGGTGGTGAACCGCTACACCCACTTCGGCGCGCGCCGCTGCGAGCCGATCTACAATGCCCTCGACCCCGAAACGCACCACCCTGTGGCCCCACACCCGCGCTTTCAGGCCGACCTCGGCTTCCTGGCCAACCGCCTGCCAGATCGCGAGCGCCGGGTGGAAGAGTTCTTCCTCCGTGCCGCTGAGGCGCTCCCCGACAGCAGCTTCATGCTGGGCGGCAATGGCTGGCACGACAAGGGCATGCCCGCCAACGTTCGGGCGATCGGTCACGTCGGCACCGCCGATCACAATGCCTTCAATTGCACACCGCTGGCCGTCCTCAACGTCGCCCGCGACAGCATGGCCAATGTCGGATTCTCCCCCGCTACTCGGGTGTTTGAAGCGGCCGGTGCTGCGGCGTGCCTGATCACGGACGCTTGGGAAGGAATCGAGCAGTTCCTTCAGCCGGATAAAGAAGTGCTGGTCGCCCGCGACGGGCAGGATGTCGCGGAGCAGCTGCGCGCGCTGACGCCCGAGCGCGCCCGCACCGTTGGGCGAGCGGCACTCACCCGAGTGCTACAGGATCACACCTATGCGCAGCGCGCGGTGCAGGCGGACGCGATCATGCGCGCGGAACTGGCCGCCAAGCGGGAGCTTGCGGCCGCATGAATCTCGTCGTCCTGGGCCTGTCGCTGTCGTCGTCGTGGGGCAACGGCCACGCCACCACCTTCCGCGCCCTGCTCAAAGCATTTGCCGAGCGCGATCACGACATCCTGTTCCTTGAGCGCGATGTCCCCTGGTATCGCAACCAGCGCGACTTGCAGCAGCCGGACTATTGCCGGCTGGAGTTCTACTCCGATCTTCAGGAACTCGAGCGTTTTCGCGAGGAATTCGAGCGGGCTGATGCGGTGATGGTCGGCTCCTACGTGCCGGACGGGGTCGCGGTCGGCCGGCTCGTCCAGCAAACTGCAGCAGGCGTCACTAGCTTCTACGACATCGATACCCCCGTAACTCTCGCAAAGCTGGAGGCCGGAGATTTCGAGTATCTCTCGCCCGAGGTCATCCCGGGCTACGATGTCTACTTCAGCTTCACCGGCGGCCCCACGTTGCGCCGGATCGAAAAGCGCTACGGTGCTCCCGTCGCGCGCCCACTCTATTGCTCGGTAGATGCAGAAAGATATCAACCGCTCGATGTGCCGATCCGCTGGGACCTGTCCTATCTCGGCACCTACAGCGACGACCGCCAGCCCACCATTGAGCGCTTGCTCAACGAAGTGGCGCGCCGCTTGCCGCACCGGCGCTTTTGCGTGGCGGGGCCGCAATATCCGGAGAGCATCGAGTGGCCGGGCAACGTCGAGCGCATCGACCATGTGCCTCCGGCCGAGCATCGAGCCTTTTACGCCGCCTCCCGCTTTACCCTGAACGTGACCCGCGCGGACATGATCCAGGCCGGGTGGTCGCCCTCAGTCCGGCTGTTCGAGGCCGCGGCTTGCGCCACGCCGGTGATCTCGGACGTGTGGGACGGGCTTGCCGAGTTGCTGGCGCCTGGACGGGAAATCCTCCTCGCGCACTCAACGGACGACGTGATCGCCGCGCTGGAGGGTATTGCAGAACCGCAGCGGCGGGCGATCGGCACCGCCTCGCGCGCTCGGGTTCTGGCCGCGCATACCGCCCGCCACCGGGCCGAAGAACTTGAAGGGCACCTCAAAGAGGCGGTGCAGCAAAAATTGGGGGAGCAGGTATTCGCATGAGTTCGGAGATGGCCATGAGCAAATTGCCCCTCAAACGCGCGCTGGTCGCCGGCGGCGCCGGGTTCATCGGCTCGCACCTAGTCGACCGCCTGTTGGCGCAAGGTGCCGAAGTTGTCGTCCTGGACAATCTCCAGACCGGGCGCGAGGCCAATCTGCGGCACTTGGCCGCCGACCCGCAGCTGACGATGATCGAAGCCGACATCTGCGATCCGCTGCCCGCAAGCTTGAAGGGTCAGTTCAGCCACATTTTCAACGCGGCGTGCGCGGCCTCTCCCCCACACTATCAAGCCGACCCGGAGCATACCATGCTCACCAACGTGCTCGGCACCCGCAACCTGTTGCGCCGCGCGGAGGGTGACGGCGCACGCTTCCTGCAGACGTCCACCAGCGAGGTGTACGGCGATCCCGAGGTTCATCCGCAGACCGAAGATTATCGCGGCTGGGTCAGCTGCACGGGTCCACGCGCCTGTTATGACGAAGGCAAACGCGCGGCGGAGACGCTGGCGTTCGACTTCGCGCGCTTGGGACGCGCCGACGTTCGCGTGGTGCGCATCTTCAATACCTATGGCCCGCGCATGGATCCGGACGATGGGCGGGTCGTCAGCAACGTCATCTGCCAGGCGCTGACCGGCGACCCGATCACGGTTTACGGCGACGGCAGTCAGACCCGCAGTTTTTGTTATGTCGACGACCTGGTCGAGGGCATCCTCCGGCTGATGGCCTATGATGGTCAGCAGCCTGGCCCCGTCAACCTCGGCAATCCGATCGAACTGACTGTGTGCGATCTGATCGACCGGGTCGTGGCGCTGACCGGGTCGAAGAGCCCGCTGGTCACTCGCCCGCTGCCGGAAGACGATCCCCGCCGCCGCAAGCCGGACATCAGCCTCGCCCAGCGGCTCCTCCGTTGGGAACCGAAGGTATCGCTCCAGAAAGGGCTGGAAGCGACCACCGCCTACTTCGCCGAAGAACTGCACAGCGGGCAGTCTCGGTTCAACAAATTGCTTTCGCCCGCGCTCGCCGCCGCCGAATAATTCATGCTGGTCTATGGCGATCATGCCGAGCGGGCCGACGCCCGCTCGCGCCTGCTCGCCTTACGCAGCCGAATGGAGGATGGGCCGTGGAGTCACGACGAACTGACCAGCCTGTTTGTCGAGCTGGCTGGCATCACGCAGGGCGTCGCCGACGCTGACTTTACCGAAGCGGGACTTGATCGCCTGCGCCCGGCGGAGCAGCAATTGCTGGAGCAACTGACGGGTGTTGCGGCAGTGCTGCTTCAATCTTGGGACGCTGGCCGCGCGGGTGCGACGAAGTTGCCGCCCTTGGCGATCGGCGACGACCTTCCCGGCCAGGTCGAGATCCGCTTGCCGGAAGGCTATGCGTTTTACGCCCTGAGGCCCGAGGCCTACGCACTCGCCGCGCGACAGCTCAAGCTGAACGGCGAGCCGCGCGTGATCGGGCTGCGCAGCATTGGCACCGGGCTGGCCTGCATGACGGCGGCCGCGCTGAACGCTGCGCCACCGGTCACCTTGCGACCGGTAAATGATCCGTTCGGTCGTCAACCCTGCATCGATGACGAGCTCGCCATCAATCTGCTGGTCGGCAATCCCCACTTGGTGATCGTGGACGAGGGCCCGGGCCTATCGGGCAGTAGCTTCGGCGGTGTCGCCGACTGGCTGGACGAACGCGGCGTTCCTACCGAGCGCATCGCCTTCCTGCCGGGCCACAGCAACCCGCTGGGTCCCCAGGCAAGCGCGCGACACCGGGAGCGCTGGAGCGGGGCGCAGCGGCCGGTAGTTCGCCTGGACGAGCCTTCAACGACCGAGATAGAAACCATTGTCGGCCCACTCTCAGCTCCTCTGCTCGACCTCTCGTCCGGGAGATGGCGGCCGCTCTGGTGTGCGTCGGAAAACGACTGGCCGGCCATCGATCCCACCTGGGAGCGCCGTAAGTTCCTGGCCCAGACCACAGCCGGCAAGTGGCTGGTGAAGTGGGCAGGCCTGGGCGCGATCGGTGAGCGCAAGCTGGCTCTTGCGCGGCAGCTGACGCCTTGGATCTCCCAAGTCGCCGGACTGACCGGGGGGTGGCTGATCAGCCACTGGCATGACGATGCGGTTCCGACCCGGCCAAGCATGGGCGAACTCACCGCCTATCTTGAGTTGCGCGCGAGCATCACCGCCGCCGGACCAGGCGCGACGCTTGATACCTTAGCGACCATGGTTCGCCGCAACGTGCCCGCCTTCTCGAACTGGGCACCCGATCTCCGCACGCTCGATCCCCGACCCGTCTGCACCGACAACCGGATGGCCGCGCAGGAGTGGCTCCGCCTGCCCAGCGGCCAGCTGCTGAAAGCCGACGCCCTCGACCACCATCAGTCGCACGATCTGGTCGGCTGTCAGGACATCGCCTGGGACGTGGCGGGCGCGATTACCGAACTGGATCTTGGCCGCGACGAGGCAGAGCAGCTCCGCGCCGCGCTCGAGGTTCCACCCGACCTGCTCGCCTTCACCCTGATCGCCTACCGCGCTTTCCGGATTGGCGCGCACCGGATGAGCGCGGCGTCGCTCGACCACTGGCCTGACGAGCAGCGCCGTCATGTTCTGGCGGGCGATCGGCTGGAAGCTCAGCTAACGGCCGTAAATGCGGTCGAGAACACGGGACACGTCTACTAGGCGCGCACATTCGGGATCGAACCGCTCACCCGCGGCCAGCCGTCGCGCCCAATCGGCTGCCGCCCGGCCGCCCCAATCTTGCTCCGCAGCGGCCAACGGCTCGGACCAGGTGCCCTTCATCCGCATCGCTTCGAGCGCGTAGAAGCTGCCGCCGGTGTTGCGCAGCGCGGCGGCCCCGTCCGTGCCGAAGAACTCGGCTCCGATGACCGCGTCCTGCCCCGCGCTCAACCGCCAGGAGCAGGTCAGGCGAACGATGGTATCGTCGGCCGTCGTGATGGTCGCAACGGCATAGTCCTCGCAGGTGCGCACCGGATCTTGCAGCGGGCGCCCGTCATGCATTAGGTGCGATTGCACCTCGCGGACTTCGGGCCAGCCGAGCGCCCACAGGGCGAGGTCCACCAGGTGCACCCCAAGATCCATGACGCACCCGCCACCCGACAAAGCCGGGTCGTAGAACCACTCCTTGTCCGGCCCGTAGGCGTTGTGAAAGGTGAGATCGACGCCGAACACCCGCCCCAGCTCCCCGCGCCGATGCTGCTCGTGGATCGCCTGCATCCCGGCAGTGAACCGATAGCTCAAGTCGACCCCGAGCAACCGGTCGGCGGCGCGCGCCGCGTCCACCACCGCCTGCACCTCGGCCGCAGTGCGGCCAAGTGGCTTCTGGCAGAACACCGCGATGCCCGCGTCCAGTGCACGGCGAGACTGCTCGGCGTGCAGCGCACTCGGGGAGGCGATCACCAACCCGTCCAAATCTTGCGTCAACAACTCATCAACGCCGTCCACGACGGCTGCACCGGGGGCGAGCTCGAGCGCCGCTCGGCGGCTCTCGCCATCGGGATCGGCGATGGCGGCAGCGTCGATCAGACCGGTGTTCAGCATGGCTTCCATCCGGTGCCGGCCGATCCAGCCGACCCCAAGGAAACCCACCCGCGGTTTGTCCGTCATGGGACGATGATCGCCTTCAGGAAGCCCATCGGCCGGTCGCGGGTGGCGTCAAGCGCCTGCGCCAGTTCGTCGAGGCGGTAGCGATGGGTGTAGAGTGGTGAGGGATCGAGCCGCCCACTGGCGACTGCCTCCACGGCCTCGCGGATGCCGTCCATGTAGACCGCCGGATCGCGCTCATGGGCGTTGATCACGTCGATCCCCCGCCAGTTCCAGAGCCACATGTTGACCTGCCGCGGCCCATCCTG
Source organism: uncultured Sphingomonas sp. (assembly GCA_902806295.1). Lineage (GTDB taxonomy): Bacteria > Pseudomonadota > Alphaproteobacteria > Sphingomonadales > Sphingomonadaceae > Sphingomicrobium. The sequence continues at coordinate 10,528 of CADCWB010000157.1, forward strand.
GTGGTAGCCCGCGACGATCAGCTTGCCGCGTTCGCCGGTGATCTCCGTGGCGAGGTCCAGCGGCCATGGCTTGCCGACCGCTTCGATCACCCGCTCGCAGAACTTGCCGCCGGTCAGCTCCTTGACCCGGTCGATAATCCGCTGATGGTCGTCCATCGGGATGGTCTCTGCCGCGCCGAACTGGCGGGCCACATCAAGCGAGAAGTCACGCCGGGAGATGGCGATCACGCGTGCTCCCGCATCCGTCACGAGCCGCGTCAGCAAGGCGCCGAGGAAGCCGATGCCGACGATCGCCACGGTTTGCCCGGCCCGGATGTCGGCGCGACGAAAAATGTTGAAGGCGCAGCCGAGCGGCTCCCCGGGAAACGGTTGCCCGGCAAGCTCGGCCGGCAGCTTCACGACCTTGTCGGAGTCGGCCAGATCATGGCTGGCATAGCTGTTGTAGCTCAGGGCAGCGACCCGGTCGCCCACCGCGAGGCACTGGACGCCTTCGCCGACAGCTTCGATGCTGCCCCAGCCCTCATGCCCCATGCCACCCGGCTCGCCAGGATAGGTCAACCACTCCGGCCCGCTCCATGGGCCCAGGTTCGACGCGCAAACGCCGCAGCCTTCCAGCTTGACGCGCACCTGCCCCGGCCCGGGCTCCGGCAGGGCGAGTTCGTCAACCTTGATTTGCCGCGGCCCGGCCAGCACGGCCGCCTGCATCGTCCGTTCCATCACCTCATTGTCGCCCAACATCCACCCCTTCGCTGATCGTTTCAGCGCCAGAACGGGCCAAACGGACCAAGGTTCAACGATGATGAAGAGAC
>CADCWB010000158.1 GCA_902806295.1 uncultured Sphingomonas sp.
CGCCGTCTCCAGCCCCCATTCCGTCGCCTCATAGACCTGCACAGAGGCCGGCGGCGGGAGCTTGCGCCGCCGCACCAACCCGCGGCTTTCCAGCTCCGTCAACCGCTGGGTTAGCACATTGGCGCTGATCGCCGGCAGATCCGCCCGCAGGTCGGAAAATCGTCGTGGCCCCAGCAGCAGCTCGCGCAGCACCAGCAGCGCCCAGCGCTCCCCGATCAGCTCCAGCGCATGCGCCGTCCCGCAGGCATCGTGATATCCGCGCCGGGGCTCGCTTCGCCGCGTCCTGGTTTCTTTTTCTAACTTCATTGTTGCGATATATAACTATGGGTGTCATGCTTCAAGGGTGATCGAGTCGGAATGGAAAACGGATCTTGACGACCGCAACCATAAGCAAAGAGACGCATGTGCCCCGTCCCTGGGATGCACGACGGCTGCTCGGCCTACGCGCCACCGAGCAGGGCGCATCCGCGATGGAAAACGCCTGAGCCCAACACGGAAGAAGGAGACGGAAAATGACCTACATCGAAGGGTTCATCGCCGCGGTGCCGATCGCCAACAAGGACGCGTACGTGGACCATGCCACCGGCTTCGCACCCCTGATCCGGGAGCTCGGGGCCACTCGCATGGTCGAATGCTGGAGCGACGACGTTCCGGAGGGCAAGGTCACCGACTTCCGCAAGTCCGTCCAGGCCAGGGATGACGAAGCGGTGGTCTTCTCCTGGTTCGAGTATCCCGACCGGGCCACGCGGGATGCCGCGAACGAGAAGATGATGAGCGATCCGCGCATGAAGGAGATAGGCGCGACGATGCCGTTCGACGGCAAGCGCATGATCTACGGCGGCTTCGACACGATCGTCGATGAGCGTGGCTCAGGCACGGCCGGCTACACCGATGGCTTCGTCGTGCCGGTCCCGTCGGAGAAGAAGGCGGACTACCAGGCCATGGCCCAGCGCATGGCCGGCAAGTTCAAGGAGTATGGTGCGGTCCGGGTGCTCGAGGCCTGGGGCGACGACGTGCCGAGCGGCGAGGTGACCGACTATCGGCGCGCCGTGCAGGCCCAGGATGGGGAAGAGGTCGTCTATTCCTACATTCAGTGGCCCGACAAGGCGACCCGGGATGCGGGCTGGGCCAGGATGATGGTGGAGGATCCCGAGCAGAGCACCCCGATTCCGTTCGACAGCAAGCGCATGTTCTGGGGCGGCTTCCGCCCGATCCTCGACACGGCGGCGGAGTAGGGACGATGGCCAATCCTGCAGGCAGCTTCATCTGGTATGAGCTGATGACCCCTGACCCGGCCGGGTCCAAGCGCTTCTACGACGCGGTCGTCGCGGGCTGGACCATTGAGGCGCAGCCGTCCGGCGAGATGGACTACCGGATGATTACCCGAAGCGATGGCGGCAACAGCGGCGGGGTGTTGCGGCTTACCAAGGAGATGCAGGGGCATGGCGCGCGGCCGTGCTGGCTCGGCTACCTCGGCGTCCCCGATGTAGATGCGGCGGTCGCCCGGGTCGAGGAGGACGGTGGGCGGACGCTGATGCCGGGCCACGACATTCGCGACGTCGGGCGCATCGCCATGGTGACCGATCCCGACGGCGCGCCCTTCTACCTGATGACACCGACCGCGCCCGCCGGTCGGCCTGATGCGGAGAGCGACGTCTTCTCCGTCGATCGTCCGCAGCACGTCCGCTGGAACGAGCTGCAGGCAAGCGACCAGGATCGGTCGGTCGCCTTCTACACCCGGCACTTCGGCTGGCGGCAGGAGGGCGACATGGATATGGGCGACTTCGGCTCCTACCGCTTCCTCTACCAGGGCGAGACCATGATCGGCGCCATCATGCCGAGGATGCCGCAGGTGCCCCAGGCTGCGTGGACCTTCTACATCGGAGTCGGCGACATCGACCGGGCGGCGGACGCCGCGCGTGCCGGCGGTGGCACGATCCTTCACGGCCCCAGCGAAATCCCGGGCGGCGAGTATTCGCTGACCGCTGTTGACCCCCAGGGCGCCGTCTTCGGATTGGTCGGCCCGCGTCAGTAAGGAGAAATATCGTGGCCAGAGACAAGCTCATGACCTGCCTGTGGTTCGATCACGGGGAAGCCCGCAAGGCTGCGGAGTTCTACGCCGCAACCTTTCCCGACAGCAGTGTTGGCGCTCCTATGCACGCCCCGTCAGACTTTCCGGGTGGGACAAAGGGCACCGAACTCACGGTCGAGTTCACTGTGCTCGGCCGGCCGTTCGTCGGCCTGAACGGCGGACCCAATTTCAAGGCCAATGAGGCGGTCAGCTTCATGGTCCTGACCGACGACCAGGAAGAGACCGACCGCTATTGGAACGCCATCGTCAGCAATGGCGGGCAGGAAAGCGAATGCGGCTGGTGCAAGGATCGCTGGGGCTTCTCGTGGCAGATCACGCCGCGTGCGCTGCTGCGGGCCAACAGCAATCCTGACAAGGCCGCGGCCAGGCGAGCGTTCGAAGCGATGATGACGATGCGCAAGATCGACATTGTCGTGATCGAAGCGGCCGAACGAGGACAGACAGTCAATGCGTAAGATCCTCGGAGCGGC
>CADCWB010000159.1 GCA_902806295.1 uncultured Sphingomonas sp.
ACGATGGAGACTGCGCGCCTCAAATCCTGGTCGCTGCTGCTCCTCCGGATAGGGACAGGCCTGCTGCTCGTCCTGTGGGGCGGCTTGCGAGTCACCACTCCGGCGGCCGGGCCGGGGCTCGCGAACAAATATTATTCGGGCCTGCTCGACGTGCAGGCCATCCAGATCGCGTTCGGCGCGGCGGAAATGGCCGTGGGCGTGCTTGTGGTGCTCGGCCTCTTCCGGCGCATCGCCTACCCGCTCCAGGCGCTGGTCCTCATCCCCGGGGCGCTGATGCTGTGGCGCTACCTGCTCGATCCGATGGGCATGTACCTGCTCGACAAGGAAAGCAGTCAGATCCTGTTCTTCCCGTCGATCACCGTGGCGGCAGCGACTCTGGTTCTGCTGGCTTTCCGTGACGACGACCTCTGGTCGCTCGACATCAAACTGTTCGGTCGAAGGGCGCCCATGTGAAGAAAGGCCTCGCCGGCAAGCTCGGCCTTCTTGCGCTGCTTCTTGCCGCAATTACCGCCTTCTTCATCTTCGATCTCGGCGCTTATCTGACCCTGAGCAACCTCAAGGCACGCCAGGCCGATCTCGCCGCCTTGCTCGACGCCCGGCCGCTACTGGTGATCGGCGGGTTCTTCCTGCTCTACGTTGTCACCACCGCTCTGTCGCTGCCGGGCGCGGTGATCCTGACGCTGGCTGCCGGCGCGATCTTCGAGCTGTGGTTAGGCACGGCGATCGTCTCCTTCGCCTCCACGATTGGCGCCAGTCTCGCCTTCCTGTCCTCGCGTTACCTGCTCCGCGACTGGGTCAAGGAGCATTTCGGCAAGCGCGTTGCGGCCATCGACCGCGGCATCGCCAAGGATGGCGCCTTTTACCTGCTGACCCTGCGCCTGATCCCCGCCTTTCCCTTCTTCCTCGTCAATCTGGCGATGGGACTGACCGCGATGAAGCTGCGGACCTTCTACATCGTCAGTCAAATCGGCACCCTGCTCGGGACGCTGGTGTTCATCAACGCCGGCACCCAGTTGGCGACTATCGAGAGCACCAGCGACATCCTGTCGGCCAGGCTGATCGGATCGTTCGTCCTGCTCGGGGTCTTCCCGCTGATCGCCAAGTGGATCGTCGGCACCGTCAGGCGCCGAAAGGTCTACAGCCGATTCACCCGTCCGCGCCAGTTCGACCGCAACCTGGTTGTTATCGGCGCCGGGGCAGGCGGGCTGGTCACCGCCTACATCGCGGCCACGGTGCGGGCCAAGGTGACGCTGGTCGAAGCGCACACCATGGGGGGCGATTGCCTCAACACCGGCTGCGTTCCCTCCAAGGCGCTGATCCGCAGTGCCAGGCTGGCGCACGAGATGCGGAGCGCCAGTGAATACGGATTGGACGCCGTCGAGCCGCGGGCCGACTTTCGAGCGGTGATGCAGCGCGTCCGCAACGTCATCGCAACTATCGCTCCGGCCGACAGCGTCGAACGCTACACCGAACTCGGCGTCGACGTCAGAATGGGCCACGCCCGCATCGTCGATCCCTGGACGGTGGAGATCACCGATCACGACGGCGCCACCTCCCGTTTGACCACGCGTGCGATCGTGATCGCCGCGGGCGGCGAACCCTTCCTTCCAGATATTCCCGGCCTCCGTGAAGCCGGCGCGCTAACCAGCGACACCATGTGGGACGTGCTGGCTGAGCGCGATGCGCTTCCTGCGCGGCTGGTGATCGTCGGCGGGGGACCGATCGGGACCGAGATGGCACAGGCGTTTGCGCGGCTCGGCTCGCAGGTGACGCAGGTCGAAGGCGGACCGCGTATTCTGCCGAAGGAGGATGAGGAAGTATCCGCCTTCGTCGCTGGCGTCCTTGGGGCCGAAGGGGTGACCGTCCTCACCGATCACCACGCGCTGCGCTGCGAAGGCAAGACGTTGATCGCCGGAGCGCAATCGGGCGAGCGTGCGGTTCCCTTCGACGACATCATCGTCGCGGTCGGCCGCAAGGCGCGGCTAACCGGCTACGGGCTTGAGGATCTCGGCATCGAGACCGACAAGACGGTGACTGTCGACGATACGCTGCGAACCCTGTACCCCAACATCTTCGCGGCTGGCGACGTGGCCGGCCCGTACCAGTTCACCCATTTCGCCGCCCATCAGGCGTGGTTCGCGGCCGTGAACGCCCTGTTCGGTGGCCTGAAAACGTTTCGTGCCGACTATTCGTTCGTGCCCTGGACCACCTTCACCGATCCGGAGGTCGCCCATGTGGGCCACACGGAGGCGAGCGCGAAGGCGGAAGGCGTCCCTTACGAGATTGTCCGCTACGATCTCGGCCATCTCGACCGGGCGGTGGCGGAGGGTGCCAATTCGGGGTTCGTGAAGCTGCTTGTTCAGCCAGGTAAGGACAAGATCCTGGGAGTCACCATTGTCGCGGCAAGTGCGGGCGAGCTGCTTGCCGAGTTCGTGCTGGCGATGAAGCACGGGCTCGGCCTCAACAAGATTCTCGGCACGATCCACGCCTATCCGACCATGTCCGAAGCCAACAAGTACGCGGCGGGCGAATGGAAAAAGGCGCACAAGCCCAAAGCGCTGCTGCGCTGGGTCGAGCGCTTCCACGCGTGGCGCCGAGGCTGATGGCGCCCGTCCGCATCGTGATTTTTGCCAAAGCCCCTGTGCCGGGCGCCGCCAAGACGCGGCTGATCCCGGCACTTGGCGAGCTCGGCGCGGCCCGCCTTGCGGCGGCCATGTTGGCCAAAACCGCGGCGGAGGCCGTCGCGGCGGACTTGGGCGAGCCTGAACTGTGCGTCGTGCCTCCGCCCGGATCGGCTGAGTGGGCGCCGTTCCGTCCTCCTGGCGTGCGCATGACCGACCAGGGCAGCGGCGATCTAGGCGAACGCCTGGCCCGCGCGGCGCAGCGCGTCCTCGCGGCTGGCGAGCGACCGATGCTGATCGGCAGCGATTGCCCGGCACTCGATGCGGGGCGCTTGCGCGCTGCCGCCCACCAGCTTGGTACGCACGATGTTATTATCCACCCGGCCGATGACGGAGGCTACGTTCTGCTTGGGCTGACGCGCTTCGACTCCTCGTTGTTCAGCGGCATTGCCTGGAGCACGGCCGGCGTCGCCTCAGACACGATCGCCCGCGTCCGCGCTCTCGGCTGGTCGCTGCACATCGGCGAGACGCTTCGCGACGTCGACGATCCCGAAGATGTCGAATTCATTGACGTTGTGCACTGATCGTCCCCTGTGATCACCCACTCATCCTTTAGAGCCTAATGGTGCCGATCTACCTCCAAGCTGCATTGTGGGCATTGTTCGCGGCTTCGGGGCTGCTGATCGGGGCGGCGACGGCCGTTTTCTCCGCCGGTTGGCTGAGCCACCGCGTCATCGCCGCGGTTATGGGCATGGGTGGGGGCGTGCTGATTGCAGTGCTGTCCGTCGACTTGACGACAAGGGCCTTTGAGGAAGGCGGCGCCCTGGCGACGGTATCCGGATTTTTGCTGGGTGCCTTGGTGTTCAGCTTTATCAACTGGCGCTTCGCCCGGCACGGGGCCAAGCACCGCAAGCGCTGCGGCAATTGTGTGAGCCAGCCGTCCGAAGATCAACAGAAGGGCAGCGGGGGCCGCGATTGCGGTTGCGTCCTTGCTTGACGGCATCCCAGAATCGATCGTTGTGGGATTATCGATCCTCCATGGCAGCAGCGTCAGCGTCGGC
>CADCWB010000160.1 GCA_902806295.1 uncultured Sphingomonas sp.
ATCTGCTGCGCCAGGCGCTGACCGGGCCGGCGGTGCATGGCTTGCTCGATGCGCCCTGGGTGCCGATCTACATTCTCATCGCTTTCCTGATCCATCCCTGGGTTGGCGTTCTGGCGCTTGGCGGCACGCTGCTGGTGCTGTTGCTCGCCTGGCGCAGCGAGAACGCCACGCGCGAGCCGTTGCAGCAGGCCAATGCCGCCGCAAACCGCGCCTACGCCACTTACGACGCTTCCCTCGTTAACGCGGACGTCGCACGCTCGCTGGGGCTGCGGGAAGGGCTGATCGTCGGCCACCTCGCCGATCGCGGCGGCATGATGGAGATGCAGACCAACGCTGGCGTCTTTGCCTCCTCGCTGACCGCGCAGAGCAAATTCGTCCGGTTGTTGCTGCAGTCGCTGGCCTTGGGCTTGGGCGCCCTGCTGGCGATCAGCGCGAAGATCAGCCCGGGTGCGGTGTTCGCCTCCATGTTCATCGTCGGCCGGGCGATGGCGCCGATCGACCAGCTGATCGGGAGCTGGCGCTCAATCGTGCAAGCGCGTGGCGCCATTCGTGTCCTCGACGAACTGCTGACCAACACGCCAGCCGACATTTCCCGCACCCGCTTGCCCAAGCCATCCGGCCGGCTCGACGTGGAGGGCCTGACGGTGATGGGCCAGGCGCAGAAGCCGATCCTCTACAACATCGGCTTTCGCGTCATGCCGGGCGAGGTGGTGGCGATCGTCGGCCCCAGCGGCGCCGGCAAGTCCACCCTGGTCCGAGCCATCGCCGGTGCGCTGCGGGCGGATGCCGGCGCGATCCGCTTCGACAATGCGGAGCTGCGCGACTGGGACCCGGAGCAGCTGGCCGAGCAGCTCGGCTTCATGCCGCAGGAGACCAGCCTGTTCGCCGGGTCAATCAAGGACAACATCTCCCGTTTCCGAGTGCGGCTGGGCGAGCCCGGACACACGATCGACGAAGAGGCGGTCGCCGCGGCGCAGATGGCCGGCGCGCACGAGATGATCCTTCTGCTGCCAGGCGGCTACGACCATCAGCTGCAAGTTGGCGGCCGCGGGCTATCGGCGGGGCAGGCCCAGCGCATCGCGCTCGCCCGCGCCCTGTTCCGGTCGCCGCGCTATGTCGTCCTTGACGAGCCCAATGCGAGCCTGGATGCCGAGGGGGACAGCCAGCTGACCGCCACGCTGGAGCAGCTCAAAGCGGCCGGCACCACCATCCTGGTGGTGGCGCATCGGCTGAGCGTCCTGCCAGTGGTCGATAAGCTGCTGGTCATCCGCGATGGCCGTCTGGCCATGTTTGGACCTCGCGACGAGGTATTGAACGCACTAAGACAGGCCCAAGCCCCAGCACAGCCCCAACCGCGAGTAACGGTGCAAGGATGAATCGAGTAGAACGCTTTGCGGGTGGCCCTGGTCATGGCAGCTTGAGCCTGCCGACCACGACACCAACGGTCGATGCGCTGCACCAGCGCGCCAACCCCGCCGGTGATATCCGGATCGGGGTGATCATTGGGGTGATGTTCTTCGTGGTCCTGCTCGGCTGGGCCGCTTTCGCGCGGCTCGATGCAGCGGCGATCGCGCCGGGCAAACTGGCCGTCTCGGGACAGCGGCAGACGGTGCAGCACCGGGACGGCGGCGTAGTCGCCAGCATCATGGTGCGCGAAGGCCAAGAGGTGCGGCAGGGCGACGTCCTGATCCGCCTGGCTGCGGCCGACGTGCGCGCTCAGGAGCGGGCACTTGCAGCACAGGCCATCGCGTTGATGGCTCAGCGTGCCCGGCTGGTTGCCGAGCAGGGAGGGGGCGGCATCGTCCCCCCGCCGGAGTTCGCGCAACTGACGGGCGTTGATCGGCAAGATGCACTTCGAGCGCTGCAGTTGCAGCAAAGCCAATTGCGCACGCGGTCGGCGGTGCTTTCCGCTCAGCGGGGCGTACTCGGGCAGCGCACTTCGCAGGCCTCGAGCTCCGGCCAGGGTTACAGCCGGCAGGTGACAGCGACCGAAGAGCAGCTGCGTTTGATCGATGAAGAGCTGGCCAGCCTCGCCACCGTCGCCGAGAAGGGGTTCGTCTCCAAGAACCGCATTCGTGCGCTGGAGCGGACCAAGGCCGAGCTACAAGGTCAGCGCGGCCAATACGCGGCGACAGTGGCCCAGTCGGGGAGCCAGGCCGGGGAAAGCCGTCTCCAGGTGCTGGAAGCGCAAAGCAATTATTACGAGCGGATCGCTACCGAGCTGCGCGAGGTAGAAGCTTCCGTGGCCGATGTGCGCCCGCGCTGGAACGCCGCGCGCGACCAGCTCGCCCGCACTGAGATCCGCGCGCCCGCATCTGGCGCCGTCGTCGGTCTGTCAGTGTTCACCCCCGGCGGCGTGATCGCAGCCGGTCAGAAGCTGATGGACATCGTCCCGGATCGTGCTCCCCTGACGATCGAAGCCAGGGTCGCGCCGCAGAATGCTGACGACGTGCAGATTGGCCAGCCGTCGTTCGTCCGCTTCGATACGCTGCACGAGCGTTCGCTGCCGCCGCTCAATGGCAAGGTCAGCCGGATGTCGGCCGACAGCTTCACGGACGAGCGTACGGGTGAGACTTACTATACGGCCGAAGTCTCGGTGCCGCTTTCAGAGCTGAAAAAGATCGACGAGATCCGCGGCGCCGACACCCTGCGGGCCGGCATTCCGGTCAGCGTCGAGATTCCACTCCGCAAGCGGACGGCGCTGCAATACCTGATGGAGCCGCTGACGGGCGCTTTCCGCCGGTCGTTGAACGAGAGCTAAGCGAACCCGTCGGAACGCTTGCCCCTGCCGATGATTGAATCGCTCCAGCAACGAAATGAGCAGGAGCATCGATCATGGCGGCACGGCCGGCCTGGCGCGGACAGATCAAGCTGGCCCTGGTCTCGATCCCGGTCGAGATCTATCCGGCCACCAAGTCCGGTGCGGCGATCGCCTTTCACCAGATCCACGAGCCGACCGGCAAGCGGATCAAATATGAGAAGGTGGTGCCCGGAGTAGGGCCGGTCGATCGCGACGACATCGTCAAGGGCTATGAGGTCAGCAAGGGCGAATATGTCTTGCTGGAGCCTGAGGAGATCGAGAGCGTCAAGCTGGAGAGCCGCAAGACGCTCGACCTGGTGCAGTTCGTGGATACGCATGAGATCGACGCCATTTATTACGACAAGCCCTACTTCGTGGTGCCGGCGGACGATCTGGCGGAGGAGGCCTACATCGTGATCCGTGACGCGCTTCGGGCACAGCGGAAGGTGGGGGTCGGGCAGCTCGCCATGCGCGGACAGGAATATGTAGTCGCCCTGAAGCCCTGCGGCCGCGGTATGTTGCTCGAAACGCTGCGCTACTCGGACGAGGTCAACAAGGCGGCCAGCTACTTCCGCGAGATTGAAGATGCTCAGCCGGACCCGGACCTGCTCGACCTTGCCTCCACGCTGATCGACAAGAAGACCGGCAAGTTCGACGCGGACGAATTTCACAACCGCTATGTCGATGCGCTGAAAGGTCTCATTGAGGAAAAGCGGAAGAAGAAGGGCGAACTGGTGATCCAGGACGTCGAGTCGCGGGTCTGGCCGTTCAACGCCGGGTTAGAGTCCTGGCGGCCCGATCCGGACTGGCCGATCCCGGAGATGCCGGACGACTGGGCTGACGGA
>CADCWB010000161.1 GCA_902806295.1 uncultured Sphingomonas sp.
CCAGACTTCCAATGATAGGCGTTGGACCGAACGCCCGCGAGCACCAAATGCGACTGCGACCGGTGTTCGGCCTCGGAGAGGATGTCGAGCCCGCCTCAGGCGTTCGGGCCGCGGCCACCGCAGCAAACGACGCCGCTGCTGCCAGTCGGACGCAGGCCGCGGGTCCGGTTTGGCTTGAAGAGCGGACCCTCAACGAAGTTTGCGGGAAGCTCATTTTTGACCCATCTCGGACATTGCACCGGGTCAGTCGCAACGTCCCAAGCTGGCCGAAAGCCGCCTGTCCGCTTTGCGCAGCCAAGACGCAGAAGCGGACATCGGGCTTCCGTGGGTTACCGCGAATGCTTGCTGCCCACCTCTCCCGAGGCGCGCCGTAGCACGCCATATTCTAGAAGGGGTCAATCTTGGCGCCTGGGAAGCGCTCAATGCTAATCGTGCGAACATTCTCGATCCGAACGGGGCAAGGCCAAGCGTCAGTCGTGCTTAATAGTCCGTCAGGCTCAGGTTTCTGCGCTGTAGGAGATTCGCTTGGTTTGGTTCTTCAGCGTGCTTGCTCTGGTCATCGTGACCCTGGTTGCCGGGGTCCTCTGGATGACGGCCGTGCCGGGCCGCTCGCATTCAGGCCCGCTGCCACCCCTGCCATCCGAGCAAGTCGAACTTGCCGGCAAGCTACGGGACCACGTCCAGGCAGTCGCAAGCAGGCCGCATAACATTCGCCACCCTCGGGAACTGGAACGGGCGGCGTCTTACATCGAACGTGCCCTGACGGACTTGGGATACGCATTTAATCGGCAGCGGTTCCAGGCAGACGGGCAAGAGGTCCGCAACATTGAGGTCGTGATCGAGCCCGCTGCGTCCGCCGGAGGTGGGGAGACGCTCGTTGTCGGCGCTCATTACGACAGCTACTTCGATGCCCCAGGTGCCAATGACAACGGGACGGGCGTTGCGGGCGTCATCGAGCTTGCCAGGCTGCTTTCCGACCTGCGGGGAGCGTCGGCACTCCGGATCCGGCTCGTGCTCTTCGTCAACGAAGAGCCGCCCTACTTCAAGACCGAACTCATGGGCAGCCTTGTCTACGCACGGCGTTTGAAGGCGTCCGGCGAGCCTGTCCTCGGCATGTTCTCGCTCGAGACACTCGGCTTCTATAGTGAGGAGGAAGGCAGCCAACGCTATCCGCCGCCCTTAGGCCTGCTCTATCCCACGACGGGCAATTTCGTGGCCTTTGTGGGCCTGACCTCCTCGCGGCCCTTCGTGCGCAGGACAGTCAGCGCTTTTCGAGCCGTGGCGGCGTTTCCGAGTGTCGGCGGCACCGCTCCAGCGTTCATTCCGGGGATTGATTGGTCCGATCACTGGTCATTCGAACAGGTCGGGATTCCAAGCCTTATGATTACGGACACCGCGCCATTCCGCTACCCGCATTATCACACAACCGCAGATCGCCCCGACAAGGTTGATTATGAGAAGCTGGCTCGCGTGGTCTCGGGCCTCGAACAGGTTGTCAGGAGCTGGGCCTTAGCACCTGCGGCGCCTTCTTAACTCTGGAACGCCGACAGAATATTTCAGAGCATCGCGGGGTATCCCGAGGGGTGCTGCTGTGCAATTCGATCAAGAGCCTCGCGGATCGCATCTCTGAACGCCGGCCGATCATAAAGGTCGTTGTGCCCGGCTCCGGAAATGGTCCGGTCAAAGACCAGGTTCGGTATCGTCCGGCGGAGAGGCTCGCTGCGGGCGGCCGGAACTATTGTATCATCGGCTGCTACGATCAACGCGGTTGGCGTGTGCCGCCCGCGGATGAAATCGACGGTCGGCATCCGGTGCCGAAGCAGCATGCGCACAGGCAGCCATGGATAATGGTCGCGAGCAAGCTCGACGAGCGAGTCGAATGGCGTGACCAGGACGAGGCCCGCAAGGGAGCGCTCGCGAGCGAGGTACGCTGCTACCGGGCTGCCGATACTCACGCCGACGGCGATGATCGGGGGGTTCCCAAGTTCCCGCTCCACGTGATCGAAGATCGTCAGTGCATCTGAAAGGATCGCCTTGGCACTTGTTCGTCCGCCGCTCGGGCGGTAGCCGCGATAGTGGAACACAATGACCTCGCGGTTCGGGGCGAGTCGATGGAGGGTCACGGCCATCGCCTCGGCGTTCCACGCGTTGCCGGGGAAGCCGAGAAGGATCAATCGATCCCCAGCCGGAGTGCCCGAAGGTGGAACCCGCACGCCCGCAAGGCGGACCCCGTCGGCGGTGGTGACCTCCAGCCGCGCTGCCGACGGAGGCAGCTCGGGACGGCCAAGTTGCGCGAGCCACGCGGGGAAAACGAGCCGAGTCTGGGCGACATACATGAGCGCGACAAGGGCTAGGTAGAGCGCACAGACCCCCAGGACTGGGCCGACAAGCCAGTTCAATCTGGTGCGCCAGCGACTTCGCCGAACAGCCAGGAGCCGTAGACGACGACACGATCACGGGTGCCCGAAACATCTCCGGAGTTGCAGAGAGCGAGCCGGTGCGCTTTGAGGCCCCGCCGCTCGGCTTCGATCAGCAGGCCCGCTACCGCGAGAGCGCCACAAGCGTCGCTGGGGCCGAGCGCCGCCCAGGCGCCGGATTCAATGGCAGCGGCGGTGGCCTCGTCCTTCCGCCGTGCGGTCTTGTAATCGTGGAAGTGCGACAAGTCCGAGCTGACCACGATCAGAGTTTCCGGGCCGCCCCAGAGCCGGCCGAGCACTGCGGCCACCTCGGCCGGACTAGCTTCGCCGACCAGGAGCGGCACCAGCGCAAACGGGCCCAGAACCGCTTGAAGGAAAGGCAGCTCCACTTCAAGCGCATGCTCGGGGGCATGCGCGGCGTCGTTTTGCACGACGAAAGGTACGTCGAGAGAAGCGGCAAGCGCATTCTGATCGACCGGCACCGCGCCCAGCGGAGTCGCAAATGCTTCGGCTCGCGGAAAGGCAATGCCCCGAAACGCCACATAATGCGCCGGTCCAATGAGGACGACGCGATCGATGGCCCCCCCTGCGAGCCTCGCGAAAGCTTGCGCCGCAACGGCACCGGAATAGTCATACCCCGCATGGGGAGCGATAAGCGCCTTCGCCCGACGATGTGCGGGAAGCACGGGCGCATTCGCCAGCAGTCCTGACAAGTCCAGCCGGAGGCGCTCCGGGTGCGCCGGGTAGAAGCTACCAGCCACGGCAGCTGGCCGCACCGGCAATCGATGCCCTGACACCCTCACCGGCGTTGTCCGATCCCTGAATGATATCCACATACGACCTATGCTGGACGAATTAGGTGCGATTGGCGGCGATCGGAAGCCCGAAGGTGTGGCAGGGCGTTATTGGCACGCTTTGGATGACGGTCGCGTGCAGTGCGACGTTTGCCCACGCTACTGTAAACTCCACGACGGCCAGCGCGGCTTGTGCTTCGTTCGCGCCCAGCAGGGCGACGGCATCGTGCTGACCACGTATGGCCGGTCCTCGGGGTTCTGCATCGATCCGATCGAGAAAAAGCCGCTCAACCATTTTCTGCCGGGAACGCCGGTGCTGTCCTTCGGCACGGCCGGCTGCAACCTGACCTGCAAGTTCTGCCAGAACTGGGACATCTCGAAAGCGCGTGACTTCGACCGAGTGCAGGATGTCGCCTCGCCCGAGGCGATCGCCGACGCTGCTGTGCGGACCGGCTGCCGCTCAGTCGCGTTCACCTACAACGACCCCGTCATTTTCCTGGAATACGCGGTCGATGTCGCCCAGGCCTGCCGCGAGCGGGGTATTAAAAGCGTTGCCGTGAGTGCCGGGTACATCTCCCAGGAGCCGCGGGCAGAGTTCTTCCGGCACATGGATGCCGCGAACATCGACCTGAAGGGGTTCACGGAGGAGTTCTACAAGAAGCTGTGTTCGGCTCAGCTCGGGCCGGTTCTGGAAACGCTGGAATATCTAAAGCACGAAACGGATGTCTGGCTTGAGATTACGACGCTGCTCATCCCAGGCGAGAACGACGATCCTGCGGAACTGGAAACCTTGAGCCGCTGGGTGATGGAGCACCTAGGACCCGATGTCCCGCTGCATTTCACCGCCTTCCATCCGGACTGGAAGATGCGGGACAAATCGCCCACGCCATCCAGCACTCTCCGGCAGGCGCGACGGATCGCGCAGGATGTCGGGCTCCGGTACGTGTTCACCGGCAATACGCACGACCCGGCCGGCCAGAGCACGTATTGCCATGACTGCGGTGAAGTCCTGATCGGGCGCGACTGGTACGAACTGTCGACCTGGAATGTCACGCCGGACGGCCGGTGCCGGTCCTGCGAGTCGCCTTGCGCCGGGGTGTTCGACAGTTCAGCCGGCACCTGGGGTCGGCGGCGGATACCGATGCATTTAGCCTCTGCGCTCTGAGCGGCGGATCACGGTTCGCAAACGGGCGAGGGGATGGCGCCACGCCGCCCGGCCTTTGCAGCTGCCCGGATCGGCTCCGCTCACGGGCCGGAACCTGAAACCAGCGCCGTTCGAGACTCCGGCGACGCGGCGGCCACGCCAGCCATCGCGGCGGGCGCCGCCAGATAAATCGCGGCGGCAAGGAGCACGACGGCGGTGAACCCGAAATGCATCGCCAGCAATGTCGCGAGAACGGCCGCAACGACCGACGCGCAACCGTTGATCGCCCACGCCCAAGGCACAAGGTCCTGGTCGTCGCGCGCGAGGTGGGCGATCCCGATCGGGAAGGGCATGCCCATGAGGCAGGCAAGCGGGGCCACGAGCGCAAGCGAGATCGCGATCTTTGCCGGATCGGGAAGCTCGATCAACGCGTCGAAAATGGGCGGCAGTACCAAGATGTAGACAACCGCAAGCGCGGCAATCCCGGCGGCAATGGCCGGTAGGGGCCCAAGAGCAGCCCAACTCCGTTCGGAGCGCCGTGCGAAGGCCTGCATCGTCGCGGGACTCAGGGCACTCCCCGCCCCGGCAAAGACCAGAAACCCGGTCAGCATGACCGCCACGGAATAGAGGGGGTGGCCGAGGAACAGCGAGAACCGTTGAATGAATGCGATCTCAAGCAACAGGAAGCCCAAGCCGAGCGCGAGGAAGTAGGCCATGACCCGCGCCTTCGGCGCCGTGCCGCCGAAATGCCGACGGCGCAGGACAAGGGGCGCCAGGATAAGGACGATCGAGAGCACGACGGCCTGCGCCAGGGTGGAGAAGAGCATCAGATAGCCCATGTCGAGCATGGAGGCCGCGCCCTGCGTCCTGAGCGCGAAGAGCTCTGGCAGCGATCTCCATTTGAAGAAATCGAAGAAGTAGGGCCGGTCATCCGCCGCCGCGGCGATCGCGAACTTGTAGCGCTCGATGAAATCCTGCCGGTCCGGACCGAGCAGTGCCATTGCTGCGGCATGGAAGGGCTCGCCTTCCAGGATGTTGTAACGGTTGGCTTCCGCGGCCGCGATCCCCGGGAGATACGACACATCGAAGGAGCGCTCGTCGGCAAACGCCCTGACCCGAGCTGTTTCCTCATCCGTGAGCGGAGTTTTCTTGGCGATCAGCGTCATCGTCTTCCAGCTGCGGATCAGCGCGATGTGCTCGCCCGGTTCGCGGACACCAAGCTGCTCCAGCGCGGTGATCACGGTGGCCAGGAGCTTGGGGGCGTCCCGCGGCGGCAGCTTCAGCCAGAGCGTGACGGACAGGATCCCGTCGGGCTCCAATATGTTCAGGAAGTCCCGTAGCCCCTCGACGGTCAGCGTATGGTTCTCGTGCAGGCCCTGGGTGGCCCCGGCGCCGCCGGGGGAGCCCAGCACCGGCGCCTGGATCAGATCGAAGCGATCCCCTGTGCTCTGGGCGAAACTGCGCGCCTCGCGGATATGCACATCCACGTCGGGACGGGCATAAAGGCCGCCCGCGAAATCGGCGTGATCGCCGGCGACCAGCCCGGCGACATGCGGGTGCAGCTCGACCGCATCGACTTTCCGCGCCTGGTGAAAAAGCGCGAGCAGCACCTGCTCGCCTCCGCCGGCGCCGAGCACGAGCACCTTGGGCGCCCGAAGCAGATGATAGGGGAGAGCCGAAGTGGTGTGATCCAGGAATTCGAGGCTGGCGAGGTCGCCGTTGAACCGGGTGATCGCCGTCATGGAATCGGCATCGGTGAAGACGCCGATCTGCGGCGGCGGCTCGCCGAGGTAATTGAGGGACAGGCCGGGCGCGTGCCGGAAGGGAACGGTCGGGCTCTCGACCACTGAGACGAGACCGAGCGGATGCGACCGTTCCTGCAAGACGCGGGCATCCGGAACAAGCAGCGCCGTGCGCAGGCCCTTGTACTCGGAGATATGCGGATGCAGGCTGAGCAGACCGGCGGGCAGCCAGGCCGGCACGAGGAACGCTGCCGTTGTCAGGGCGAGGCTTGCGACCTGGGTTCTTCGCCCCCGGAAGGGAGCTAGCGCCAGGGCCGCGGAGAGGAGGCCGAGGCTGGCGACACAGCGCAGCGCCGCGTCGGCCGGCAGCACCAGGAGCAGCGTGACGATGCCCAGCGCGCCGAGACCGGCGCCGACCAGGTCATAGGCGTATGTCCGGCCGATCTGGTCGGGAGCCCGCGAGAAAGCGAGGCCGATGGCTCCCCCTCCGAAGAAGAACGGCAGCACAAGCAGCGCATAGGCGAGGCCGAGCCAGAGGAGCTGCTCCGGCTCCCAGAGGATCGCCAGCGCGTTGAAGGGAAGCCGCATGGCAACAGCGAAGCAGAGCACGGCCGTTAAGCCGAAGAGCGCTGCTCCGGCGGCAAACCAAGCGGCGAAGCGCGGCAGCAGCCGCTCGCGAGCAAAAGCCAGCGCGGTGCCGCTTGCGCCGAAGCCGAGCAGCGCCACCGAGATGATCATGTAGGCGAAGTGATGCCACCAAAGGATCGAGAAGAGCCGCATCAGCAGCACTTCGTAGGCCAGGATGGCCGCGGAGAGGATGGCGACCGCGACGAGCCCGGCTCGGCTCACTTCGTCCCGGCGCGCGTGAACGGCACGAACTGAACCGGCAGGAGCTGGCGGGTGGTGACCTTGCCGTCCGCCCCCTTCTCGATCAGCATGAGCTGCTGGGCGAAATAGGCGCCGCCGACGGGGATCACCATGCGCCCGCCGGGTTTCAGCTGCTCGACCAGGGGCGGCGGGATCTGGCTCGCGGCGGCCGTGACCACGATGCCGTCGAACGGCGCGGCCTCGGGCCACCCATAATAGCCGTCCGCCACCTTCGTCCTCACATTGGCGAAGCCGAACCGTTTTAGGACGTTTGTGGCTCGTTCCCCCAACTCCGGGATGATCTCCACCGAGTAAACCTCTTTCGCGAGCGGGGAGAGCACGGCGGCCTGGTAGCCGGATCCGGTACCGATCTCCAGCACCTTTTCGTCAGGGGCCACGTCGAGCAGGTCCGTCATGAGTGCGACGATGAAGGGTTGCGAGATTGTCTGCCCGAAGCCGATCGGCAGCGGCTGATCTTCGTAGGCCTGGGCTCGAACGTCGTCGGGCACGAATTCCTGCCGAGGCACCGTCCGCATCGCCTGGAGCACGGCCGGATCGATCCCGCCGCCCGGAACCGCCGGGCCGGCGTCCTGGGCATGCGCTGCGATCGCGGCGATCATGCCGTCCATCTCGTCCTTGCGCTCCTGGGCGTGCAGCACTAAGGATGCAGCGGCGAGGCAAAGCGCTGAGATCAGGAGGGTCGGCGTCCGCATGAGGCCCATCGAGCAGGGATCACAACGGGGGAACGCGCCGCCCTCTCGGCCCGTTCCCATTTCGCTGGTGATGGAGGGCCGCGATGTCCGAGCATTCCGTTTCGCGCAGTGCTCGGCGCCGGCGCCGCGGCCCTCGCCGGCGTGGCAGCAGCCCCTTTCACCTCTTTGGCGGTAGCCCAGTCCACGGCCCCGGCTCCCGGGCGGGGCGACCAAGACCTAGTCGCTCGACTTGATCAAAGTGCGGAGCCGCTGCCGGAGATCGCCGACCCGAACTTCGGCGATTTGATTGACCGGTTCGGGGCCGCCAAGGTCGTCCTGCTTGGGGAATCGACCCGTGGGACGGACGAGTTCTACCGCGCCCGCGCGGCGATCACCGAACGGCTTATCTCCGAACACGGCTTCAACATTGTTGCCGTCGAAGCCGATTGGCCTGATGCGGCCCGGATCGACGCCTACATCCGCGGTCGCACGGCTCTGTCTTCGGCTCCCGCGCCCTTTCAGCGGTTCCCGGTTTGGATGTGGCGGAACCGCGCTGTTTATGACTTTGCGGAGCGGCTGCGGGACCTGAACACGGCAATAGCCGATGCGTCCCGCAAAGTTGGGTTTTACGGCCTCGACCTTTACAGCCTCCCGTCCTCGATGGACGCCGTGACCGATTACGCGAAGCGCCACGATCCGCAAGCGCTTGACGAG
>CADCWB010000162.1 GCA_902806295.1 uncultured Sphingomonas sp.
CCGGCCACGCCGCGCGCGGGGTGAGCGGGGCGCCGGGTGCCTCACCCAGCAACCTATCGCTAGGGGCGGGAGCACGCAGCCGCGCGCAGCTGCTGGCGGCCTTTCCTCGCGCAATCCTCGTCACCGAGCTGATTGGGCAGGGGGTGAATGGGGTGACGGGCGATTACTCGCGCGGCGCGTCGGGGTTCCTCGTCGAGGGCGGCGAAATCGTGCGGCCGGTGGCGGAGATCACGGTCGCGTCCAACCTCAAGGAGATGTTCGCCACTCTAGAGCCGGGGAGCGACTTGGAGCTGCGCCGCGGGATCGACGCGCCGACGCTGCTTATTCCGGAGATGACGGTGGCGGCGGGCTGACGCGAAGCCGCGCGGCGTCGATCCTGATGCAACGGTCCATTACGACCTGCAGCCCGGCGGCCTCGGCTCTGGCGGCCGCTTCCTCGTTGATTACCCCGAGCTGCAGCCAGACTGCCTTGGCACCGGCGGCAATGGCCTGATCGACCGCTTCGCCGGCAGCGGCCGGTCGGCGGAAGATGTTCACGATATCGATCGGCTCGCCGATCTGGCCGAGGTCGTGCCAGACATATTCGCCGTGGAGGTGCTCGCCGGTGATCTGCGGGTTGACCGGCAACACGCGCCATCCCCGATCGGCCATATACTTCGCGACGCCATAGCTCGGGCGATCGGGGCGATCGGAGGCGCCGATCACGGCGATGGTGCGGCTGTTCGCCAGCAGTGCGGCAAGGTCCTGGTCGGAGGTCAGGGGCATGGGGCCTCAACCCGTCAGGCGGCGGCGGTATCCAGCGAAGCGAGCAGCTTTTCGGCAAGCAGGCGGAAGGTGTCCGCAGCGGGACCGGTGCCACCGGCTGGTGGCTGCCCAGCGTCGGAAGCTTCGCGCAGAGTGGCGGACAGCGGCAGCCGGCCGAGGAACGGAATGCCGAGCTCCGCCGCCGCCGTCTCCGCGCCGCCGCTGCCGAACGGGTCCGACGGCTGACCGCAATGGGGACAGTCGTAGCCGGCCATGTTCTCAATCAGGCCCAGGATCGGCACGGACAGCTTGCGAAACAGGTCTACGGCACGGGTCGCGTCGATCAGGCTGAGATCTTGCGGGGTCGAGACGATCACCGCGCCGGCCGGTCGCGACTTCTGCAGCAGCGACAACTGAACGTCGCCGGTACCGGGCGGCAGATCGACGATCAGCAGATCGCGGTCGACCCAATCGCCCTCGACCAACTGGGTCAGCGCGCCCGACGCCATCGGCCCGCGCCAGGCGAGGGCATGGCCTTCGCTGACGAGCTGGCCGACGGAGAGTAGCTTGATGCCGTGCGCGTCGACCGGGATCAGCTGCTTGCCGCGCGCTTCGGGGCGTTCGGAGGTGCCGAGCAGCGTGGGCTGGGACGGACCGTAGATGTCGGCGTCAATCATCCCGACCTTGTGGCCAAGTCGGGCAAGCGCCACCGCGAGGTTGGTCGAAACGGTGGACTTGCCCACCCCGCCCTTGCCGCTGCCGACCGCGATCAGCTTCGGGCCGCGCTTGGCGGCCGTCAGGGCGACCCGGACTTCGCGCACTTGTGAGAGGCCGGACGCCTGCGCCTTAAGGCGCTGCTCGAACGCGGACCGTTCCGCCTCCGCCAAGCCACTGGCGTCCGCCACCACCGTCGCGACACCGTCGGCGAGACGCGCGGAACGGATGCGCGCGCCGTCCGGGCCTTGCCGCAGAAGCTCCTCAATCGTCATGGGCGCGGACCTAGGCGCGCGTCCCCGCCCACGCAATCGTGGCGATTGTTCCGGGCGCCCACTGTTTTTCCCAGCGCCCGCTTCTATATCTGCGACCATGAGCATTATTCCGGGGTGGGCCGCCAAAGCACGAGGCCTGTTGGCGGACAGCAAGGGGCCATGGGGTCCGAGCAGCGGCGGCAGCGGTAGTGCCGGCGAGTCCAGCAGCGGCGAGCCACCGCGCAAGACCGGCGGCAGCCCGTGGGGCGACGGTGCACCGCGGCGCCCGACCGGCCCGACCATGGGCAATGTGACCAGCTTGGACGAGTGGCTGCGTCGTGGACGAGCGCGGTTCGGCGGTCCCGCCGGCACCGGTCGCGGACCGAACCGCTCGCTGATCTGGTGGGGCCTGGCGGCCTTCGTGCTGCTGTGGCTGCTGTTCACCACGGTTCACCGGATCGCGCCGGAGGAGCGGGGCGTGGTCACTCAGCTCGGCCGCTACAGCCGCACGCTTGGCCCGGGTATCGGCATCACCCTGCCGTCGCCGCTTGAGCGGGTGCAAAAGGTGGATGTGGAGAACATCCGCAACATCGACCTCGGCTCGGCTGCCGAAGAAACGCTGATGCTGACTGGCGACCAGAACATCATCGACATCGCCTACTCGGTGCGCTGGAACATCCGCGATCCGGAACTCTACCTATTCGAACTGCAGAACCCTGACGAGACAATCCAGCAGGTGGCCGAAAGCGCCATGCGCGCTGCGCTCAGCACAGTTACGCTCGACCAGGCGATCGGGCAGAAGCGCGGCGAGATCGAGGCGCGGGTGCAAGAAACGATGCAGCGGATCCTCGACAGCTATCGTGCCGGGGTGCTGCTGCAAGGCGTGGCGATCAAGCAGGCCGATCCGCCTGCCGCCGTGAACGACGCCTTCAAGGAAGTCAGCGCCGCTCAGCAGGAAGCCCAGAGCTACATCAACCAGGCCAGCGCCTACTCGCTGCAGCTGCGGCAAAAGGCGCAGGGCGAGGCGGGCGCGTTTGACCGGATTTACGAACAATATCGGCTGGCCCCGGAGGTAACTCGCCGCCGCATGTATTACGAGACCATGGAGCGCGTGCTGAAGAACGTCGATAAAACCATCGTCGAGGCACCGGGCGTGACGCCTTACCTGCCGCTGCCGCAGGCCGGTCGCGGAGCCGCCACGACCCCGCCCGCCGCTCAGCAGGGAGGACAGGCGCGATGATCGACGCCATTGTCCGCCGTCCGATCCTGGCCGGCTTCATCGCTCTGTTCGTGCTGATCACCATCTTCTCGAGCGTGGCGATCGTACCTGAAACGCGGCAGGCGCTGATCACCCGCTTCGGCAAGCCGGTGCGGATCCTCAACCGCTATCAGCCGAACGAGGCGATCGGCGATCCGGGCGCCGGTCTCGCCTTCCGCCTTCCATTCGCCGAGAACATCGTGTGGATCGACAAGCGGGTGCGCGACGTCGACATGGATCGGCAGCAGGTGCTGTCGACCGACCAGTTGCGGTTGGAGGTCGACGCCTTCGCCCGCTACCGGGTCGTGGATCCGCTGCGCATGTACATCTCGGCCCGCTCCGAGGACCGCGTGAGCCAGGCGCTGCGACCGATTCTGGGGTCGGAGCTGCGCAACGAGCTTGGCAAGCGGCCGTTCGCTGCACTGCTGAGCCCTGAGCGGCAGGGAGTGATGGAAAACATTCGCGTCGGGCTCGACCGGGTGGCGCGTCAGTACGGTGTTCAGATCGTCGACGTGCGCATCAAGCGGGCCGACCTGCCCGACGGAACGCCGCTGCAAAGCGCGTTTCAGCGGATGCGCACCGCGCGCGAGCAGGAAGCACGCTCGATCCGGGCGGAGGGCGCCAAGCGGGCCCAGATCATCCGTGCCGAAGCCGATGCGGAAGCCGCGCAGACCTATGCCGCGAGCTTCGGCAAGGATTCGGAATTCTACAATTTCTACCGCGCCATGCAGAGCTATCAGACCACCTTCCTCAGCGACAATGGCGAGAAGCCCTCGTCGCCGACCACGGTGATCCTGTCGCCGCAGAACGAGTTCCTGAAGGAATTCACTTCGCCGCAGCGGCGCTGATCTTTCTTATTCAAATCGCGTTCAGGCGCTTGACCTAGCACCCGTGAACACGGCCAATTCGCAAAAGGACATGCAATGACGTCGCCGAAGGAGTTTTCCAAAGTGCGCTATGCCTATGGTGTCGCGGCAGCCCTGCTGATCGGAGGCACGGCCTTTTCCGTCGCAACCGGACCGGTTGGAGCCCAGGTCGCCCAGAATGCGCCGTCGCAAATGGCGCCCCGCGCCGGTGCTCCAGGATCGTTTGCCGACCTGTCGGCCCGGCTTCAACCGGCAGTGGTCAACATCTCGACCAAGCAGCGCGTCCCCGTGCGGGCGCAGGGTCGCGATCAGCTGGAAGAGTTCTTCCGTCGTTTCGGCGGTCCGGTCCCGCAGGGGCAAGGCCAAGGCGGCGGCAGCGAGACGCCGCAGACCCGCGAGTCGGGTTCGCTCGGCTCCGGCTTCATCATCTCGCCCGACGGCTACATCGTCACCAACAACCACCTGATCCAGGGCGCCGGCGGGACGGGCACGGTTGATCAGGTGACCGTGACCCTGCCTGACCGGCGCGAGTTCCCGGCGCGGATCATCGGCCGGGACCAGCCGTCCGACTTGGCGCTGCTGAAGATCGAAGGCAACAACCTGCCGTTCGTGAATTGGGGCGACAGCACCCGTTCCCGGGTCGGGGAGTGGGTGGTGGCGATCGGCAACCCATATGGACTGGGCGGCTCCGTCACCGCGGGCATCATCTCGGCCCTGCATCGCGGCATCACGGGCGCAGGCGCCTATGATCGCTACATCCAGACCGACGCCAGCATCAATATGGGTAATAGCGGCGGTCCGATGTTCGACATGGCCGGCAACGTGATCGGCATCAACTCGGCACTGATCTCGCCGACGGGCGCCAATGTTGGCATCGGCCTCGCCATTCCGGCGGAGCTCGCGCGGCCGGTGATCGACAGCTTGCGCCGCGGCCAGCGCCCGCAGCGCGGATACCTTGGCGTCGGCCTTCAGCCGTTGGACGAGAATATCGCCGGCAGCCTGGGCTTGCCGAAGGATCGCGGCGAGATTGTCCGGTCGATCGTGCCGGGCGCAGCGGCGGCTCGTTCGGGCATTCAGCAGGGGGACGTGATCCTGTCGGTCAACGGCCGGGCAGTGACCCCCGATGAGACGGTTTCCTACCTGATCGCCAATACGCAGGTTGGGGCTCGGGTTCCGGTCGAGGTGATTCGAGGCGGACGCCGGCAGACGGTTCAGGTCACAGTGGCGCAGCGCCCGACCGAGGAGGAACTGGCGCAGCAGCAAGGCGCTGGCGGCAATGCCTTCCCCGAGAGCGAGGGAAATCAAGCAACTCCGGCTCCGGCCAACCAGGCGCTAGGCCTGTCATTGCAGCCGCTGACGCCGGACATCGCGCGGGCGGTGAACCTTCCCGCAACCGCGACTGGGGTTGTGGTGGCCCGGGTCGACCCGAACAGCGATGCGGCCGAGAAGGGCTTCCAGCGGGGCGACCTGATCATTTCGGTCAATCGTCAGCCGGTGACCGCGCCAGCGCAGGTGCTGGCGCAGGTCGAGGGTGCGCGGCGCTCCGGACGATCCTCGGTGCTGCTGCTGGTCAAGCGTGGACAGGCGCCCGAGTTCTTCGTGGGCGTCGACATGGCGCGGCAATAAGGCTTAGGCTCGCTTCCCTGACCTATCGGGGGAGCGAGCCTTGGCGACAGCGCCGACCAACATCTTCATCGGTGCCGCGTGCGGCGGCGCCAACCCTCAACGACTGGAACTGAGCCGGGCCAACCGCCACGGCCTGATCGCCGGCGCCACCGGCACCGGCAAGACCGTCACGCTGCAGGGGCTGGTGGAAGGTTTCAGCGCCGAGGGTGTGCCCTGCTTCGTCGCGGATGTGAAAGGCGACCTGGCGGGCCTCGCCATGCCCGGCGGGCCGACCACCAAAACCCACGAGATATTCGCGGGACGCGCGGCCGAGATCGGCCATGCCGAGTGGCGCTACGCGGCTTGCCCGGTGCAGCTGTGGGACTTGTTCGGCGAACAGGGCCACCCAGTCCGGACCACCGTCAGCGAAATGGGTCCATTGCTGCTCGCCCGCCTGATGAACCTCAACGAGGTGCAGGAAGGCGTGTTGACGATCGCTTTCCACGTCGCCGATGAGGAGGGCCTGCTGCTGCTCGACCTCGACGATCTGCAGGCGATCCTGCTCAGTGTCGGCGAGCGGGCGGAAGAGCTGACCCTGCGCTTCGGCAATGTGTCCAAGCCGAGCGTCGGCGCAATTCAACGATCACTGCTGCAGTTGCGCTCACAAGGGGCGGAGCATTTCTTCGGCGAACCGGCGCTCGACCTCGAGGACTTCCTCAAGCTTGACGAAAGTGGGGCGGGAGTGGTCAACATCCTGGCGGCCGACAAGCTGATGGCGTCCCCGCGGCTCTATGCGACCTTTCTGCTGTGGCTGCTGAGCGAATTGTTCGAGCTGCTGCCCGAGGTCGGCGACCAGCCCAAGCCCAAGCTGTGCTTCTTCTTCGACGAGGCGCACCTGCTGTTCGAGGATGCGCCGACGGCCTTGCAGGAGAAGGTCGAGCAGGTCGTGCGCCTGATCCGTTCAAAGGGCATCGGCGTGTACTTTATCACGCAGAACCCGATCGACATTCCCGACAAGGTCGCCGGGCAGCTCGGCAACCGGGTGCAGCATGCGCTGCGAGCCTTCACTCCACGCGACCAGGCGGCGGTGAGGAGCGCAGCCGAGACCTTCCGGTCCAATCCGGGGCTGGATGTGGCAAGCGCGATCACCGAGCTGAAGGTCGGCGAGGGGCTGGTCTCGCTGTTGCAGCCCGATGGCGCTCCCTCGCCCGTCGAGCGGACCCTGATCAAGCCGCCCTCCAGTCGTGTCGGGCCATTGGAGCGGGCAGAGCGAGCAGTGCTGCTGACCACCGACGCGATCGGCGCCAAGTATGACGAGTTGCTTGACCGCGACAGCGCCGAGGAAATCTTGTCGGCCAAGGCCGGTGAGGCTTCGGCTGCTGCGGCGGCAGCCAAGGCGAGGAGCGCGGAAGAGAAGCAGGCGGCGCTCGACGCGAAGGAAGACGCACGGCTCGCCAAGGAGCAGGCACGAGCGGACACGGCTGCGCGGCGTGAGGAGGAGCGGCAGGAGCGGCTCGCCGAACAGCAGGAAACCCGGCGCCAACGCGAGCTTGAGCGGGAGGAGGCGCGCCGCGC
>CADCWB010000163.1 GCA_902806295.1 uncultured Sphingomonas sp.
TATGGCGACCTCATCAAGAAGGCGAAGCTGAAGGGCGCTCGGCGGCGTTGAGCCGTCGATAGCGGCCGGTCGAACAGGGGACGACGCCTTGAACATCATCCTTCTGGGACCGCCGGGCGCCGGTAAGGGTACGCAGGCGCACCGGCTGGAGCAGCAGCGGGGCATGGTCCAACTGTCCACCGGCGACATGTTGCGCCATGCGGTCGCCGCGGGCACTCCGATCGGCCTCAAGGCCAAGGCGGTCATGGCCGCCGGTGAGCTGGTCAGCGACGCTATCGTCTCAGCTCTGATCGGTGAGCGGCTCGACACGTCGGTCGACAAGGGCGCGATCTTCGACGGCTTCCCACGGACCCAACATCAGGCCGAGGCGCTTGATCTGCTACTCGCCGATCGCGCTCGCAAGCTCGATCATGTCATAGAGCTCGACGTTAACGAGGAAGCCTTGGTCGACCGGATCACCGGCCGCTTCTCTTGCGCCAATTGCGGCGCTGGCTATCACGACCGCTTCAAGCTGCCGCGCGTCGAGAACACGTGCGACGTCTGCAGTGCGCACGAATTCCACCGCCGCCCGGACGATAATGAGCAGACCGTCCGTACGCGCATGGCTGAATATCGGGCCAAGACCGCCCCCATTCTCCCGTATTACCGGGAGCGTGGATTAGTCCGGGCAGTGGAAGGGATGGCCAGCGTGGACGAGGTGGCCCGACAGATCGACGCCATCTTGGACGGCGCACCCGCTTTACCCTTCTAAGGGTCGCCAGCCGTGAGTGCGGCAACTCTGAGGCTCGGTGAACAGAAGGATCGGGGTCAGGCCACGCACCTGACCGATGCCGAAACCCACTAGGCTCGCTCAAGCGTCACAAAGGCAAAGGCGGGCTCATCACCCTTCGCGCCATGCTGCTCGCGAGCCAGTTCCCGCCAACCCCCGGCCATTCGCGGGTCCGGCATGACGGTGTCCCCGGACACATCGGCCAGCACCTCGGTGAGTTCGATCCGGCTCGCACCAGGCAGGAACAAATTGAAGATCTCGGCGCCGCCGATAACGCTGATCGGCTCATGGGAAGCAGCGGCAAGAGCGTCGGAAACGCTATGCACCACCTCCACCCCCCGTGCCTCCCATTCGCCGTCGCGGGTCAGCACCACATGCCGGCGAGCCGGCAACAATCCGGGCAAGCTGTCGAAGGTCTTGCGGCCCATCACCATCACCGTGCCGGTGGTTAGCGCCCTGAACCGCTTAAGGTCGGCGGGCAGGTGCCACGGCAAGCGGCCGTCACGGCCAATCACGCCGTTGATGGCTCGGGCAACGATCAGGGTGACAGGTCGGTCGCTCATGCTTCCCTGTTGCGGGTCGCACGATGGCGGGCAAGCCCCTATGTCGGCCGTATGGAGCGCCAGCGGACAATGGTGGAGGCAGTCAGGCAGCGGCTCGGCGAGCGGGCGGTGGTCACCGATGCAGACGCCCTGCGCCCATGGCTGACCGACTGGCGAGGACGGTGGACCGGGCAGGCGCTGGCCATGGTGGAGCCGCGCTCGACCGAGGAGGTCGCCGCGCTGGTCGGGCTGGCTGCGCGGTATCGAGTGCCGCTGGTCGCCCAAGGCGGGAACACGTCGATGGTCGGTGGAGCCACGCCCGAAGCGAGCGGCGAAGCCATGCTGCTGTCGTTGCGGCGGCTCAATCGAGTTTGCGAGGTCGCTCCCGATCATGCAATTGCTGAAGCGGGCGTGATCCTCGCCGACCTGCACCAAGCGGTAGCTGCGATCGGCAAGCGCTTTCCACTGACCTTGGGCGCGCGAGGTAGTGCGACCATCGGCGGCCTTGCCGCCACCAATGCCGGGGGCACGCAGGTGCTGCGTTTCGGTACCATGCGTCGGTTGGTGTTGGGGGTCGAAGCGGTGCTGGCCGACGGGTCCGTGCATGACGGCCTAGCCGGGCTGAAGAAGGACAATCGCGGCTATAATCTCGATCAATTGCTAGTCGGCTCCGAAGGCACGCTCGGCATCATCACGGCCGTCAGCCTGCAACTAGTTGCTGCCGTCGCGGCCCGAGCCGTGGCCTGGGTCGGCGTCGCCGATCCTGCAACTGCGCTACGATTGCTGCGATCTCTTCAGGGGAGCACCGAGCGCGTCGAAGGCTTCGAGATTTTGCCCGCAGAGAGCCTGGCTGCCGTGCTCCGCCATGTGCCCGGGACCCGAGCCCCGCTTGCGGGAACGCACCCGTGGCATGTGCTCATCGAAGTGACTGCCGAGACTGGGGCAACGGAACCGCCGGGTCAGTTGCTCGAGCGACTGCTGTCGGCGTCGCTTGTCGACGGGCTGGTGGAGGACGCGGTGATCGGCTCCAGCGAGGCGCAGGCAGAAGCGTTTTGGCGAATTCGTGACAGTATCTCGGAGGCTGAGCGAGCGGGCGGCCCGGCTTTGCAGCATGATATCTCGGTGCCGGTTGACGCAATGCCGAGCTTCATGACGGAGGCGGCTGCCAAAGTTGAGCGCGCCTTTCCTGGCACCCATGCGTCCGGTTTCGGGCATCTTGGCGATGGCAACGTCCACTTCCACGTTCGTGCTCCCACCAGCGCCAGCCTGGACTGGGTGCGGGGCGAGGGGCCAGCCGCGAGCCGCCTGGTCCATGATCTCGTGACGGCAGCCGGAGGCTCGATCTCGGCCGAGCATGGGATCGGCCAGATGAAGCGCGAAGAGCTGGCCCGATTGCTGCCGCCGGCCCGGCTGAATGCCATGCGCGCAATCAAGGCGGCGCTTGACCCACTCGGCATCCTCAACCCCGGTAAGTTGATCTAGACCGGAGTAGCTCTCAGCGTTGCCGATGCTCAGCAATTGCATCGCTCCTCGCATCATGTCGCAGGAACGAGGGAGCCGGCCGGCCCGTTTCCTTGCCGAACTCTTTCCCGAGGAACAGACTTGGCCACCATCATCGAACAGCGTGCGACGAGCGCGCCGGCGGACGCACAGCCTGAGACATCGGCGGAGCGGGTCCTCTCGCCGGGTGAAGTCGCGGTCGGCCTGCTCGACGCGCTAACGGATGGCGACGTGATCTTCCTGGCGGCGGACGAGCCGCGCGCCCTGGAAGTGGTGCGGGCCTTGCAGAGCGGAGCGGCCAAGTCGCTGGTGGTTTATTGCCCCCCGAGCGACGCCCTTCCCGGCGACTCTGCCCCGGCTTCCCCGGCCAATGCGGGTTTGCGGGCCACCGGGTTTCGCCGCCTGCGCGCGGTGCAAGCTGAGGCTAGCCGTCCTCCTATCGTGTTGGTGAGCACCGGCGAAGCCGCGGGTCGGCTCTATGCCGCGCCAGACGCCTTTGGAGCCGCGCCTCCAGCCATCAGCATTGGGCAGCCGATCGATCTGGAAGCGTTCGCCGGGCGAATGGACGAGGTCGGCTACATCGCCGACGATCGGGTGGATGAGCCAGGCGAGATCGCGGTTCGTGGGCAAGTAGTGGACGTCTTCCCTGCGGACGCAGGCCAGCCGTTCCGGATCGAAGTGGCGGAAGGCGTTGTCAGCTCCATTCGCGCCTACGACCCCGCTACCCAGCTGACGATGGCCGAGCATGAGCAGCTGGAACTGGGCCGAGTCAGCGAGCCGCCGCTGGGCGAGGGAGTGACCCTGCTGGATCATCTTCCGGGCGCTCTGCTGGCGGAGGACGGCAAGGCCGATCGTCGGCGACGAAGGTTCCTGGCGCTCGCTGCCGATGCAGCGCGGCGGCGGCCGAAGCGCGCGCTGCGCGACATCTGTCCGGACGAGCGCTGGAGCGCAGCAGTGGCAACCCACAGGCCATACGACCTCGGGTCAGGACTCGGTGAAGCGCCTCCACGCTTTGTCGAGAACCGCTCACCGGAACGCGCCTTCGCGCAATTCGCGCGGCAGACGTTGTCGGCCGGCGGCAAGCTCGTGCTGCTCGGCACCGACCGCGACCTCCGTTTCTTGTCGCCACGGATCGCGCGCACGCTGAAGGTCGAGCCAATTGCGGCCTCGTCGTGGGTTGACGTTCGCGCGATCTCGGGCGCGACAATCCTCACCCTGAGCATGCCCGTGACCCGCGGCTTTCGAGTGGACGATATCGTGGCAATCGCTGCGGCCGACTTGCTCGGCAGTCGGGCGCAGCGTGACGGCGATGCGGTCACCGCCACCGCTGCCGAACTGTTCGATTTTGGTGAAATCCAAAATGGCGACGTCGTGGTGCACGAGGATCATGGCATCTCTGTAGTGGCCGGGCTCGAGGAACTGCCCGACGACGGTGGAGATGCGATCGTCCTGCGGTTCGCCGATAACGCGCGACGGCTCGTGCCGGTGGCGCAGGCCGATCGCATCTGGCGCTACGGAGCGGACGA
Source organism: uncultured Sphingomonas sp. (assembly GCA_902806295.1). Lineage (GTDB taxonomy): Bacteria > Pseudomonadota > Alphaproteobacteria > Sphingomonadales > Sphingomonadaceae > Sphingomicrobium. The sequence goes on from CADCWB010000163.1 coordinate 4,338, forward strand.
AGAGGCGGTCACGTTGGACAAGCTTGACGGCTCCAGTTGGGAAAAGCGCCGGGCCGACATCTCGGCCGCCGTTGCGGAGAGCGCCCGGGGCCTGGTTGCGCTTGCGGCGGAGCGGATGGAGCAGACCGCGCCGGTGGTTGAGCCGGAGGCCGCGCTCTACGAGCGCTTTGCGGCAGGCTTTCCGTTCACCGAAACCGCAGACCAGGCGCGGGCGATCGAAGCGGTGCGCGCCGACCTCGCAACCGGTAAGCCGATGGATCGGCTTGTGATCGGCGACGTGGGCTATGGCAAGACCGAGGTCGCACTGCGCGCTGCGGCGATTACCGCGCTTGCCGGCAAGCAGGTGGCGCTGGCCGCCCCCACCACCGTGCTGGCTCGCCAGCATCTGGAGACGTTTCGCGACCGGTTCGAAGCGCTCGGCTTGGAGGTTGCGGGCCTCTCTCGGCTGACCAGCCCCGCCGAAAAGAAGCGGGTTGCCGCGGGCCTGAAGGATGGCTCGATCAGGGTGGTCGTCGGGACTGGCGCAATCGCCGGCAAGGCCATCGCCTATCAGGATCTCGCGTTGGTGATCATCGATGAGGAGCAGCGGTTCGGCGCGGCCGACAAGAACAAGCTGCGCGGCTTGGGTGCTGGCCATGTGCTCACACTGAGTGCCACGCCCATTCCGCGGACGTTGCAGGCTGCGCTGATCGGGTTGCAGCAGATGTCCGTGATCGCTACTCCCCCGGCGCGGCGGCAACCGATCCGCACCATGATCGGCAGCTTCGAGGAGACAATGGTGCGGACGGCCCTGTTGCGCGAGCGCAGCCGTGGCGGGCAGAGCTTCGTGGTCGTGCCCCGCATCGAAGACATGGCGCCGATGGCCGAACGGCTCGCCACGCTCGCGCCCGAGCTGGACCTGCTACAGGCGCATGGCAAGCTGCCGGCTGCCGAGATCGACGAGGCGATGGTGCGCTTCGCCGGCGGCCAAGGGGATGTCCTGCTCGCCACCAATATCATCGAGGCGGGGCTCGACGTGCCGCGCGCCAACACCATGCTGGTCTGGAGGGCCGACCGCTTCGGCCTGTCGCAGCTGCACCAGCTGCGCGGAAGGGTCGGGCGCGGAGCGCGCCGAGGACAGATCTATCTGCTGACCGACCCGGCCACGGAGATCGCACCTCGGACGCTCGCCCGCCTGAATACGCTGCAGGCGTTCGATCGGCTGGGGGCAGGGTTCGCCATCAGCGCCCGCGATCTCGACATGCGCGGGGCGGGCGACCTGCTCAGCGACGAGCAGTCGGGACACGTCAAGCTGATCGGCGTCGACCTGTACCAGCATCTGCTTGGCGCGGCCTTGCGTGAGGCCAGAGGTGAGCGGGTCGACGATTGGACGCCGGTCCTTCATCTGGGCGTTGCCGGACGGCTGCCGCCCGAGTGGATCCCAGAGGAGGAGGTGCGCGTCGGCCTCTACGGCCGGCTGGCCCGGGTCGGCGACATGGCCGCGTTGAACAGCTTCGAGCAGGAGCTGGGCGATCGGTTTGGCGAGTTGCCCGATGCCGCTGCCCGGCTTATTGCGGTCGCCCGCGTGCGGCTGCTTGCCCGCAGAGCCGGCATCGAAAAAGTCGACGCCGGGCCGGCCGCAATTGCCCTGACCCCGCGGAGTGGTGCCAACTTCGACGGCGCGACGGCTGCGGGCCTGGAGGACAAGGGCGGGAGATTGCTCCTGAAAGAGCGGATCGGCGATCCGGCCGAGCGGCTGGAGCGCCTTGCGGTGGTGCTCTGCGAGTTGACAGCCGAGTAGCGAAGTCAGCCTTTGGACCCGTCGGTGTTCCGGCCATAGTCGTCTTCGAACCGGACGATGTCGTCCTCGCCGAGGTAAGTGCCGCATTGCACCTCGATCAGGTGCAGCGGGACCTTGCCGGGATTGGCCAACCGGTGGAAAGTCCCGGCGCTGATGTAAGTCGACTGGTTCTCGTGCAGCAGCTGGGTAGTCTCGCCGACCGTGACCTCGGCCGTGCCGGATACCACCACCCAATGCTCCGAGCGGTGATGATGAAGCTGTAGCGATAGCTTGGCGCCGGGCTTCACGATAATCCGCTTGGTCTGTGATCGGGCATCGCGACCGATGGTCTGGTAAGTTCCCCAAGGCCGATGAACGATGGCCGGCAACTCGGTCGTAGTGTCGCCACGAGCTCTCAACACCTGGACCACTTCGCGCACGTCCTCAGCCCGATCGCGTGACGCAATCAGGATGGCGTCCTTGGTCGCGACGATGGCAAGATCCTTCACCCCGACGGTGGCGATGGTTGCGTCTCCATCGCTTCGAACAAGCGTTCCGCTGGTGTCGATCGCGACGACCTCGCCGCGGAACGAATTGCCATTTAAGTCATGGTCGCTGAGCTCCCAGACACCCTCCCAAGAGCCGACGTCGGACCAGGCCATGTCCGTCGGAACCATGTGGATGTTGGTGGACTTTTCCATGACCGCACAGTCGACCGATATCGCTGGGCACGAGGTGCCACCGTCCTCCGATGGGCGGAAGAACAGCGCGTCAGCCTGGCCGGCAGCAACCGCGGCTCGCGCCCATTCCGCAATTTCGGGCGCATGGCTGCGGAGCTCGGCCAGGAATGCATCTGTCTGGAACAGGAACATGCCGGAGTTCCAGTAGTAACCTCCCGAGCTAATGAACTCGCGGGCCTTTTCCAAACCCGGCTTCTCGACAAATCGCAGCACTGCAGCTGGTTGAGCGAGGCCTCCACCGCTGGTTGCGACTTCGATGTAGCCGAAGCCGGTGGCCGGACCACGTGGCTTGATACCGAAGGTGAAAAGCTTCTTGGGATCGCTGGCCCGCAAGGCCGCGCTGACGGCCGCCTTGAACGCTTGATCGTCGCCGATCACGTGATCCGCCGGCAGCACCAATAGCGTCTCATCCGGGTGGTATTGAGCCAGCCATTCCGCCGCAAGCGCAATGGCGGGAGCGGTATTCCGACCGTTCGATTCGAGGATGATGCATTCGGGCTCGATCCCGACCGCTTCGAGCTGATCGCGGATAAGAAACCGGTGCTCCTCTCCGGTCACCAGGATCGGCTTCAGGAATCCTGCGCCCGAGACACGGCGCACGGTGTTTTGGAGAAGGGATCCCTCTCCGCTGAGGTTCGACAGTTGCTTAGGGTACAAAGTCCGGGACAATGGCCACAACCGCGATCCGGCTCCGCCACATAGGACGAGTGGGCGCACCATTGTTTCTGTCTGGTCGATGTTCTGCAACTTGCGACTCTCCATCCGGACCCGCCGTACTTCGATCCTGCAGAACTACCAACAGGCGGGCCGAGCGTTCCGGGACCGGAGTCACAAGCGCTGCCGAGGACAGGCAGTGTCCCAATAAACGACAACTGCAAGCGAGCTTATAGATTGAAACTAAATTTAATGGTAACCGTTTCCATTAAACCAGCGATGCAGATGGGGTGGCCTGTGCTTAAGCAGCGATATAATCGGAGAGCTTTCAGCGCTGGCGCCTGCCTCCTCTTGGCTGCCGCGGCCGGCGTGCCCTTGGGTATGAGTACCATGGGCGTGGACATGGGCGGACCGATGGTTGAATCCGCACAGAGGGTAATGGCGATGCTGGACGCTCGCTCGCCGGGCGAGCGGACCAAGGCCGAATTGACCAAGGCCAAGGCTGCCCGGCGCAAGCTTGCTCTGGCCGCTGCTCCGCGGCAGCGCGCCTTGGGCAAGATCATCCAGCCCAAAGCTGCAGTCGCAAAGCCATTCGTTGATGCGCTGACGGCAGCGCCGGTAGCGGCCGTCGCTCCTGTACTGTCTTCTGTTGCGCCCCTTGCCCAAGTGCTAGCTCCGCCGGCAGCCTCGCCGATCGCGATTGGCGGGCTGATCATCGCTCCGCCAGCTGGTGGGGGGGGAGGCGGCGGTGGCGGCGGCGGAGTGCTGCCCGGCAATCCGGTAACGCCGCCTAACCAAGTTCCGGCGGTGCCTGAACCATCGACTTGGTTGATGATGCTGCTCGGGTTCGGAACGGTTGGGTGGGCAATCCGGCGCCGCAATGGCACCCGCGGCGCGGACCTTCGCGCCGCCTGAGTCACGGTGAGGATTGTTGCCTATCTCGCCATGCTGCTTGCGGCATTGCTGACTGCTTCATTCGTCGCGCAGCGGACTGGCGGTGAGCCGGTCCCTTCGAAGGCAGCTAAACCTGCAGAATATTCGAAAGCGCGAGTCGTCCTAACCGCCGAGCAGCGACGCCAGGCGGTAAAGCTTGCCGGGTTCGTTCAGCCGCCTCTGTCATTGCTCCGGGTCGAACGCCCGATGAAGTACGGCGACTTCCTCTGGAACGAGGACGGTGTGCCGCCCGGCCCGATCTCGGTGCGCGTCGATTTGAGGACCCAACTTCTGAGTGTCCTCCGGGCCGGGCATGAGATCGGAACGGCGGTGGTGCTATACGGAGCGGACACGAAGGAAACACCGATCGGCAGTTTTCCAGTTCTCTGGAAGGGCAAGAACCACCGCTCCAGCCTGTACGATGCCCCGATGCCGTACACACTGCGGCTGACCGGGGATGGGGTCGCCATTCACGGCAGCGAGGTTCGCTGGGGCGCTGCAACGCATGGCTGCATCGGCGTGCCCACGGAGTTTGCTCGCCATCTCTATGAGGAAGTCAGGCTTGGCGATCCCGTACGGATCGTTCGCTCAGCCGCCTGAAGCCCAGCTCCGGCGCTAACCAGCTCTTTACATCTTTGCGCCATTGCGAGGCCTCGGGAGAGGTCTCATGGGCGCCACGCCATCGCTGACATCACGACTGCTGTTGCTTGCCGCGGCCGCGCCATTTCTACTTGGCAGCGTTGGCACTCGCACCAACTTCGACGAGCGAGTTCTGGCCGCTCACAATCGCGAGCGCGATCAAATGGCGGTCCCAGCGCTGAACTGGGACAACCAGCTTGCGTCCGATGCAGCCGGCTGGGCCAGGCACCTAAGCCGAAGCGGCCGCTTCGAGCACTCTCCTGACACCACCGATGGAGAGCCGCAGGGCGAAAACATCTGGGGAGGAACGCCAGGGTACTACGTCCCCGAGAGCATGGTTGCGCTCTGGGTTGCGGAAAAGAAAAACTACAAGCCCGGCATCTTTCCCGCCACCAGCCGATCAGGCCGAGTGGAGGATGTCAGCCACTATACGCAGTTGGTCTGGCGACGGACGCGCAAGGTCGGGTGCGCCGTCAACGCGGATGGGGCAGAGGAAATCCTGGTCTGTCGTTACAGTACGGCAGGCAACGTTCTCGGCCAGCGCCCACTCTGACTTTTTCTTGGTGCCTTCAGATCGCCGACCGGAAATAATCGATCGTCTTAGTGAGCCCCTCAGCCAAGCTGACCTTCGGCTCCCAGCCCAGCTTTCCCTGGGCCAGGCTGATGTCCGGCTGGCGCTGGCGGGGATCGTCGGCGGGCAGGGGATTGTAGATGAGCTCCGATTTGCTGCCGGTCTGCTCGCGGACCATCTCGGCCAACTCCAGCATCGAGAATTCACCTGGATTGCCGATGTTGATCGGCCCGGTCACGTCGTCGCCACTGTTCATCAAGCGCACGAGCCCATCGATCA
>CADCWB010000164.1 GCA_902806295.1 uncultured Sphingomonas sp.
AGGGTCAGCCTAGCGAACATAGCTCGCACCGTTGACGTCAATTACGGCCCCAGTCGCCGACGCAGGCGCGTCGACGGCCAGCCAGCGGACCGTTTCGGCAACTTCTTCCGCGCCTGCGACGCGGCCGAGCGGGATGTCGGCGAGCAGCTTGGCGCCGCCGCGGCTTTCCAGATAATCCTCGGCCATGCCGGTCATGGTGAAACCGGGGCAGACGGCGAAGGCGAGGATGCCCTCGCCGGCATAGCCGCGCGCGATCGACTTGGTCATGCCGATCATGCCCGCCTTGGACGCGGCGTAATGCCAGTGCTGGGGCGAGTCCCCGCGATAGCCTGCGCGGCTAGAGACGTTGACGATCCGCCCGCCGCCCATTTGCCGGAAGTGTTGAATGGCCAGGCGGCTGAGATCGGCCGATGCCTGCAGGTTGACGGTCATGGTGCGCGTCCAGGCCGCATGCCATTCGGCGTCATCGGCATCGTCCGCCACCGCCTCGTAGACGCCGGCATTGTTGACCAGCACGTCGACCCTGCCGCCGAGGGCATGCACGGCCTGCTCCCACAACTGGCGGGGAGCGTCGGAGCGGGTGAAGTCGGCGTCGATCAGGCCCGAGCCCCCGCGAGTGGAATGGCCAGCGACGTTGTGCCCGGCCTGTTCAAGTGCAGCGCGGGCGGCGGCGCCAATGCCGCGGCTGGCGCCAGTGAGGAGGATGTTCATCGGCGCGGGTTAGCGCACCGAATCCTCCTCGTCATCCCGGCGCAGGCCGGGATCCCGGATGTATGTCGTTCTCCCTTGCCGCCTGGGGTCCCGGTCTTCGCCGGGATGACGCTAGGCCGCGAAGCTGCTGACGAACTCGCTGGTGGCCGAGCGGAAGTCGCCGATCTGGTCGGAGAAGCGACTGAAGCCCTGCTCGACCTGGTCGATATCCTTGGCTACGCCCTCCGTGTCGGCGCGGATGGCGGCAATCGTGCTGCTCATCGAGTCAGCGGCCAGCGCGGTTTCGTCCACGGCGGCGGTGATCATGGTCACGGTCTGCGCCTGCAACTCCATCGCCTGGCGGATGCGGTCGGCGCTGGTCTGCACCTCCTCCACGGTAGACTGAATGGAGCCGTTGGCATCCACCGTCTGACGGGTGGCTTGCTGGATGGCGGTAATCTTGGCGGTGATGTCGTCGGTCGCCCGAGCGGTCTGCGAGGCAAGGCTCTTCACCTCTTGCGCGACCACGGCGAACCCGCGACCGGCATCACCTGCCCGCGCCGCTTCGATCGTAGCGTTGAGCGCCAGCAGGTTGGTCTGCCCCGCGATGTCGCGGATCAGGCCCAGGATCGACTCGATCGCCTCGACGTGGCCGGATAGCATTTGGCTGACCTTCACCGCCTGGCTGGCCTGGTCGCCGGCGCGGGTGGCGACATCGGCCGCGACCTCCACTTCGGAACGGGCATCCTCGATGGCGCGGATCAACCCGGCTGCGGTCTGCGCGGCTTCACGCATTGCGACCGCGGACTGCTCGGCGGCGGCGGCCACTTCGCTGGTCTTGCCGAGCATCCCCCGGGCGGACGCCGACGTGGCCCCGGCATGGGTCCGCAACTGGTCGTTCTCGGCCACGCACTTGGTCACCACGCTCATCACCTTGCGGTTGAACTCTGCAGCCTGCTCGGATTGGTTCTGGTCGACCTCGGAGCGGGTGATCGAGATGGCGTGATGGACGAAGACGTCGATCTCCAGCGCTTCCACTTCCGACAGGGTTCGGCAGGCGGTGGCCAGTTCGGCTTCATCGGTCAGCGTGGCACGGATCGCGACGTAGGCCGCTTCGGTTTCGGCGTTCAGACCGGCCAGCAGGGTCGACAGGCTGAGCTGCGAGGCGAGCGCCTTTTCGACATAGCCACGGGCGGTCGCGACCCATGCCGGGTCGGCCAACCGCATGAACTTGTTGCGCAGATAAGGCGCGATCTTGGCGACGAGCTGATCGATCTGGGAGTCGCCGATCGGCGTCTTTAGCTCTTCCGACATGCGGTACCGCAACCAGAAGGCGCGGGCGATTTCGTTCTCGGCATGGCCGATCTGCTGCCACAGCGCGGCCGCGCGGTCGGGCAGCTTACCGCCCGCGTCGTAGAAGCGCAGGCCCCGCGCGAGATCATAGTCATGCTGGGTGCTCTGCCGTGCGCTCATGAAATTGCTCACCTGTGCCCTGTGGTTCGTCTTGGGTGAGCTTGTGCGTCGGCAATGGTTAAAGGCGGGTTAGAGCCGCGAACCCCCCGAAAAACCTAGCCCAGGTGCTGCCTTGCCCTACTGCCGCCCCCGGCCTAAGCGGCTCGCACTTCTTCACGACCGTTGACAGGCGAGTTGTTCATGGCCCGAAACACTGCCCGGCCGCTGTCCCCGCACCTGACCGTCTGGCGCTGGGGCCCGCACATGCTGGTTTCCATTCTTCACCGTGCGACCGGCGTTGCGCTTAGCATCGCCGGGCTAGCGCTGTTGACCTGGTGGCTGCTCGCTCTGGCGGGCAGTGCGTCGGGGTATGAGACGTTCACGCAAACGGCCACCCATCCGCTTGGGCTGTTCGTGCTGATCGGCCTCACCTGGGCGTTCTTCCAGCATACGCTGAGCGGCATTCGCCACCTGATCATGGATGTCGGCGCCGGCTTCGAACTCAGGACCAACAAGACCATGGCTTATCTGACCATGATCGGCTCGGCGCTGCTGACGATTGCGCTGTGGGCCTATCTGCTGCTGGGACGCGGCGCATGACCGGACCCAAGGACATCGGCCGGCACGACCGCAACAGCGTGCCGGAGGGCAAGACCGCGCTGGGCAAGGTGCGCGGCCTGGGCGCGGCCGGGCATGGCGGCGACCTGTGGATCCGGGAACGGGTCAGTTCGGCGGCGTTGCTGCTGCTCGGCGTGTGGTTCATTGTGTCGCTGATCGTGCTGCCCGATCTCAGCCAAGCGACGATCGTGGAATGGTTGAAGACCCCGCTCGGCTTCGTGCCGATGGCCTTGTTCGTCTACCTCAACTTCGAACACAGCCTCGAAGGCGTGAAGGTGATTGTCGACGATTATCAGGGCGACGAAGGCGGTCGCATGATGTGGCATATCGTCAGCCTCTTCCTACATGTGGGTGTAGGGGCGCTGGCGCTGTTCGCGCTGGCTCGCATCGCCTTCGGAGCTGCATCGTAAATGTCGTACCAGATTGTCGATCACGTCTATGACGTCGTTGTCGTGGGCGCTGGCGGCGCCGGCCTGCGCGCCACCATGGGCGCGGCCGAAAAAGGGCTGAAAACCGCCTGCATCACCAAGGTGTTCCCGACCCGCAGCCACACGGTGGCGGCCCAGGGCGGCATCGCGGCCAGCCTTGGCAACATGGGTCCGGACCATTGGACCTGGCACATGTACGATACGGTCAAGGGCTCCGACTGGCTCGGCGATCAGGACGCGATCGAGTATCTTTGCCGCGAGGCGCCGGCCGCCGTTTACGAGCTCGAGCATTATGGGCTGCCGTTCAGCCGTACGGACGACGGTCGCATCTACCAGCGCGCGTTCGGCGGCATGACCCAGAACATGGGCGAAGGCCCGGCCGCGCAGCGGACCTGCGCCGCCGCTGATCGTACCGGCCACGCCATGCTTCACTCGCTCTACCAGCAGAGCCTGAAGTATGACGCCGACTTCTTCGTGGAGTATTTCGCGCTCGACCTGATCATGGTCGATGGCGAGTGCCGCGGGCTGGTCGCGCTATGTATGGACGATGGGTCCATTCACCGCTTCCGCTCGCAAGCCACGGTGCTGGCGACCGGCGGCTACGGCCGTTGCTACTTCTCCGCCACCTCGGCGCACACCTGCACCGGCGACGGCAACGCCATGGTGCTGCGGGCCGGGCTGCCGCTGCAGGACATGGAGTTCGTGCAGTTCCACCCGACCGGCATCTACGGCGCGGGCGTGCTGATCACGGAAGGCGCGCGCGGCGAGGGCGGTTATCTCACCAACTCCGAAGGCGAGCGCTTCATGGAGCGCTATGCGCCGTCGGCCAAGGATCTCGCCAGCCGCGACGTGGTGTCCCGCTCGATGGCGATGGAGATCCGCGAAGGGCGCGGCGTCGGCAAGGAGAAGGATCACATCTTCCTTCACCTCGACCACATCGATCCCAAGATCCTGGCCGAGCGGCTGCCGGGCATCACCGAGACCGCCAAGATTTTCGCCGGCGTCGACATGACCCGCGAGCCGATCCCGGTCACGCAGACCGTGCACTACAATATGGGCGGCATCCCAACCAACTATCATGGCGAGGTCGTCACCTTGCGCGACGGGGATCCGGACGCCGTGGTGCCCGGCCTGTTCGCGGTCGGCGAAGCGGCCTGCGTGTCGGTCCATGGCGCCAACCGGCTCGGCTCCAACAGCCTGATCGACCTGGTGGTATTCGGCCGGGCGGCCGGGCACCGGCTGAACGAGGTGGTCAAGGGCGGCACGGCGCAGAAACTGCTGCCCAAGGACTCCGCCGACCTGTCGCTCGCCCGCTTGGACAAGTTCCGCTATGCCGCTGGCGGCACGCCGACCGCTGCCATCCGCAACGAAATGCAGCGCACCATGCAGGCCGACTGCGCCGTATTCCGCACCGAGCAGACGCTGGCTGAAGGCCAGGCTAAAATCGATGCGATCTATGGGCGCATGGGCGACATCAAGACAACTGATCGCAGCCTGATCTGGAACACCGATCTGGTCGAAACGCTCGAGTTGGACAACATGCTGAGCCAGGCGGTGGTCACCATGCATTGCGCCGCCAACCGCAAGGAAAGCCGCGGCGCGCACATGCACGAGGACTATCCCAATCGCGACGACGCCAACTGGATGAAGCACACGGTGGCCTGGTTCGAAGGTTGGGGCGGCCAGGGCGGGCGCGTCGGCATCGATTACCGCCCGGTCCACCAGTACACGCTCACCGAAGAGATCGAGTACATCAAGCCCAAGGCGCGGGTGTACTGAGGCGACCGGAGCAACCGCTCAGCCGGACCTCTTGACGATGAAGCGTTGTTTTCTGTAGACGAGCTGAGTAGCCGTTGAACGGGAGACAATTGCGTGGAACAGCCCAGCCCGACCGCCAAGCTCCTGCGGGCCATCGGCATTGCCGCGCTCCTTTCAATCGGCATCTTCGTGACTTGGCTGCTGGTGTACGACCGCCAATCGCAATCGGAGCAAGCGCGCGGTAGCATCGCGCAGGGTTGGGGCGGGCCGCAGACGATCGGCGGACCCGAGCTGTCGATCCCATTCACGGTGACCAGCCCGGCCGCGACCGACGCCGCCGGGCGAGTGGTCAGTTCAGCCAGCACCACGGAGAAGCGGCTCATCATCGCCCCGGTCGGTGTGGACCTTGCCACCAAGGTGCTGCCGGAGCGTCGCGCACGCTCGATCTACGAAGTGGTGGTCTATCGGGCGGAGACGCAGGGTCGGGCGACCTTTGCCCTGCCGACCGACCTCGCCCGCCTGGGCGTGCCCGCGGGAGCACTGGAGCTCAATCGGGCGGAGCTGCGCTTCGGCGTTGGCGATCCCAAAGGCCTTAGCGCTAATCCGGTCGTGCGGGTCGCCGGCCGGCAGCTCAGCCTTGGGCCGGGCGGCGGCACCAGCACCGTCGCCACTGGCTTCTACGCTCCGGTTGATCTCTCCACCTTGGGTGTCCGCTTCTCCGTCGACTTCGCCTATGCGCTGCGCGGCAACGGATCGATCAGCCTGGCGCCGCGCGCCGGCGACACGGCGTGGAAGGTCAGTTCGCCGTGGCAGAGCCCCAGCTTTATTGGCGGCTTTCTTCCTGAGCAGCGGAGCGTCGGCAAGGACGGCTTTTCCGCCGCCTATCGCATCGGCAATCTGGCGCTCGGCCGCTCCCTGCTGTTCGTGGAAGGTACGGAACCGCCGCCACCGCCGGTGGGTATCGTGGTGCCGCCCCCGCGCGTTGCCGGCGGCCCGGACGGGGCACCGGCCACTGCCGGCATCGACCTGATGGAGCCGGTCAACCTCTACAGCCAGGTCGATCGCGCGACCAAATACGGCTTCTTGTTCATCGGCTTCACCTTTCTCGCTTTTCTGCTGTTCGACATCATCGGCGGCGTCCGCGTGTCACCGATCGAATATCTGCTGGCCGGCGCCGCGCTGGTGCTGTTCTTCGTCCTCCTGCTCGCCTTTGCCGAGGTCATCGGCTTCACGCCCGCCTACCTGCTGGCCGCCGCTGCCATCGCTGGCTTGAACACGGCCTATTCGGCTGCGGTGCTGAAGAGCTGGCGGCGGGGCGCGGTGATCGGGGGGATTCTCGCCGGGCTGTTCGCCATGCTGTACATCCTGCTGAGCCTCGAAGCGTTCAGCCTGCTGATCGGCTCGCTGCTGCTCTTCGCCGCCTTGGCAGGGACGATGTACGTCACTCGCCGGCTCGACTGGACCGGGCAGCGGAAGGACGCGGCCGAGGTGCTTTGACGCGCCGCCCAAACCCGCCTAGGCCGCGCCGCTTATGACCGATCCAGTACCCCCCAAGAGTATCTTCGCGGACGCCAAGGTCGACGCCGAAGCCGCCGCCCATATCCCTTCTTCGCCGCAGACCGAGGCGCCGGCGTACCAGCTGGCCTTCCAGGACAAGGATTTCCTGCTCCGCCCCGACTTGCGCCCGGTTCGGTTTCAGCTGGAGCTATTGAAGCCCGAGTTGCTGCTCGACGAACAGCAGATCGGGTCGACTTTCGTGTTCTACGGCTCGGCGCGCGTGCCGGAGCCGGCCAAGGCCGACGCTGTGCTCGCCGCTGCGCGCACCGACAAGCAGCGCGTGATCGCCGAGCGATTGAAGGCCAAGTCGCATTATTATGAGATCGCCCGCGAGCTTGCCCGGATGGCGAGCGCCACGGAGCGCGACCACGAGGGCAAGCGGCATTTCGTGGTATGCTCCGGTGGCGGACCCAGCTTCATGGAAGCCGCCAACCGAGGTGCGGCGGATGTCGGCGCGGAGAGCATCGGCCTCAACATCGTGCTGCCGCACGAGCAGCTGCCCAACCCCTATGTGACGCCGTCGCTCAGCTTCCAATTCCACTATTTCGCGCTGCGTAAGATGCACTTTCTGCTGCGCGCGCGAGCTGTCGCGGTGTTCCCGGGCGGTTTCGGCACCTTCGACGAAATGTTCGAGCTGCTGACCTTGATCCAGACCGGCAAGGTCCGGCGGCTGCCGATCTTGCTCTACGGTCGCGAGTTCTGGGAGCGGGTCATCGACTTTGACGCGCTGGTCGATGAAGGCGTCATCTCCGAAGGCGACCTCGACCTACTCACCTGGTGCGAAACCGCCGAGGAGGGCTGGGCGACGGTGGTCGATTACTACGATCAGCGGGAGCAGTTGCGGGCTGTTTCCTAATCGGTTCAAGGCCGGCGGCTTGCCTCATATTCGCTGATGCAATCGTCGACCGGCAGACTGGCGATCGCGTCCCGAACCGCCGCCTCGTCGAGCTCCGCGGCTGAGCGGAAGCGTACGCAGCTCTTGCCCATGTTCAGCTTCTTGCCGGCGGCGGCGAAGGCCTGCTCGAAGCGGCGGGTGCGCTCGGCCGATAGATAAAGCCCAGTAAGGTATAGCGCGCTATAGTTCTTCTGAGCAGCCAGGGCGGCGAGCTGCAGCGGCTGCTTGTTGTAGGTGGTGGGATAGCGTTCGAGCGGGATCGACCAGACGATCATCTTGCCCTGCATGCTCTCGACATAGCCCGGCGGGATGGCGGCGTTCACCAGCCCGCGCACGTGTGCCAAATCGGCCGCCCGCTCCGGCTCCAGATCGGCGCTCGCGGCAACTGGAAGCGAGGCAGCGGATGGGTTCGCTGCCTCACTCACGCTATTGCTTGCCGCCGCTGTTCTTCTGCGATGGGTTCGGACCGGAGATCTTGGGAGCGCCTTCGCCGCGCAAATTGCCCTGCGGGTTCTGCGCTGCCTGCTGCTCGGTCAGGATCGGCTCGTTCTCGGCCTTCTGCGCGCCGGCGTCATCGGCCTCCGCAGCTGCCTTGTCTGCTGCGGCGCCCGGCGTGGAGGCGGTGGGCGGAGTCGCCGACGGACCAGCCGGCAGCGGCAGCGGCGCCGGGCTCTTGCTGTTCAGAAAGGCGATCACGTTGGCGCGGTCCTGTGGGTTGGACAGGCCAGCGAAGGTCATCTTGGTGCCGGGCGCATACTTCTTCGGGTTAGCCAGCCAATCGCTCATCGACTTCCAGTCCCACGCGCCTGGAACGCCCTTGAGCGCGTCGGAATAAGCAAAGCCGGGAACGTGGCCGTGCGGCTTGCCCAAGGTGGCGTACAGGTTCGGACCGAGACCGTTGGCCTGGCCCTGCTCCACTGTGTGGCAGGCCTGGCACTTCTTGAATACGTCGCCGCCCTTGGCCGCGTCGGCGGTCGCGAGGTAAAACTCGATCGGCTGTTCGGCCTCCCCGCCCTCACCTTCAACCGCCACGCCCTCGATGGGATAACCCATCTTCTCCGGACGCTCGCCATGGAACACCTGCCCCGCCACCAGCGAGCCGCCGAGCGCCACGATCCCGGCAAACAGGACCCAGCCAGCGATGGTGTTGTTGCGATCGTTCATGAATGAAGGTTTCCGGGCGAAGAAAGGGTGAAATGTGGCGCTCCTTTACGGGGCAAGCAGCGCTTCTTCAAGCATTCAGCCACCGGTCCAGCAGGGTCCGCGCAATAGCAAACGGCGGAGGCGGGACAAAGGATGCGCCCACCGCGCCGCCGACTGCCGACACCACCTCCGCGCGGGTGAACCAGCGGGCGTCATCCAGCTCGGTGTGATCGATCGTCAGCTCGTCGCCAAGCGCCCGCGCGGTGCAGCCGAGCATGAGCGAGGACGGGAACGGCCAAGGCTGGCTGCACAGATAGCGAACCTCCTTTACTTCAATGCCGGCCTCCTCGTGCAGTTCCCGCGCCACGGCCGCTTCGATGGTTTCGCCGACCTCGACGAAGCCGGCCAGCGCAGAATAGCGTTCGGGCGGGTAGTGCGGCTGCCGGCCGAGCAGCAGGCGATCCTCATGCTCGGCCAGCATGATCACGACCGGGTCGACGCGCGGGAAATGCTCGGCAGCACAGGCTGGGCAGCGCCGCGACCAGCCGCCGCGGACGATCTCGCTCGCCTGCCCGCAAGTGGCGCAGAAGCCGTGCCGCCGGTGCCAGTTGCCCAGGCTCAGGGCAGCCGCGAACAATGGGGCGTCCGCGGGTCCGAGCAGGTTCAGCGCGCCGAACTGGGCGCGGAGGTCGTAGTCGCCATTGGGCAACGGCGAGAAGCGTGGGCCGTCGGGTGCAAGGCCGACGAACAGGTCCGGCGAGGCGACCGCCCGCCACTCCAGCGCGCCATGCTCGTTCAGAGCAGGCAAGGCTCCATGCCAGACCAGCTCGCGGGCGCGAGGGTCGCGCGCCAAGGCGGCAAGCTGCTCGGGCTGAGCGCGCAGGAGGTCGGCCCGGTCGAGCCCGCCGCCGCCGAAAAAGGGCTCAGGCGGCAAGACGGGGCTCCTGTTCGGCGGCGAGGCCGGCTTCGACCGCGCGGCGGTAGAGGGTCGGCAACCCTGCCTCGGCTAGTTCGGGGATCGGTTGCCACCAACCCTCGCCGACGGGCTCGCTCCGCGCGATCAGCAGCAGGTCCAGCGTGAAGTGAGTGAAGCCATGCCGCGCGACCGCCAGCGGGTTGGCGGCATGGCGCTCGGCCGTCCATTCCGGCCCCGGCAGCGCAGCCATGCCGCCCAACAGCCCGCGCGGTGGCCGTCGCACCAGCCAAACTGCGTCGCCGCGCCGGCTCCACCAGGCGAGGCCGAAGCGATGCGGCCGCTCCTTCTTGGCGACCCGCGCCGGAAACACTTCCGGTGTGTTCAGCGCCGCGGCCCGGCAGTCGGCTTGCAGCGGGCAATCGTTGCAGCGCGGAGCCTTCGGGCGGCAAATAGTGGCGCCGAGGTCCATCAGAGCCTGGGCGAAGTCGCCCGACTGCCCCTTCGGCCACCAGCCTTTGGCGGCGACCGGCACCTGCTGCTTGCTGGAGAGAGCGAATACTCGCGCAACCACACGTTCGACGTTGGTATCCACGGGCACCGAGTCCTTACCAAAGCCGATCGCCGCGATGGCAGCCGCTGTGTAGGGACCCAGGCCGGGCAACTGCCGAAGTTCTGCTTCGCTCGTGGGAAAGCTACCCCGTTCCGCTACGGCCCGAGCGCAGGCAATCAGGTTCCGGGCCCGGGCATAATAACCGAGGCCGGCCCACTCGGCCAGGATCTCCTCGTCGCTCGCCTCGGCCAGCGCCTCGATCGTCGGCCAGCGCTCGACGAAGCGGAGGAAGCGCGGGGTCACGGTCGCGACCGTGGTCTGCTGCAACATGACCTCCGACAGCCACACCCGATAGGGGTCGGTGCGCGGTGCTCCGGGCGGCGCACGCCACGGCAGGGTGCGGGCGGTGGAGCGATAATGGTGGAGAAGTCGTTCGGCCGCGCTGGCATGCATGGCTTGGCTATGGCATGTCGCATGGCCAATGGCGAAGCGAAACGATCAGGGTGGGGACGCGCCGCGGCAAAACCGGGTCCGGCAGGCCGGCGACATGGTGGGCGCCATCGGTGGCATGGCGTTCAAGCGCTTCGGCTTCGTCCAGGGCGCGGTGGTCAGCCGCTGGCCGGAAATTGTCGGCGCCCGCTATGCTCGTGTGTCTGCCCCCGAGTCGATCCGCTTCCCGGCCGGCAAAAAGGCCGGCGGCACGCTGACCCTGGTCGTGGAAAGCGCCCACGCGCCGCTGATCCAGCATCTCGGCCCGACCATCATCGAGCGGGTCAACCGCTTTTTCGGCTACCAGGCAGTCGCGCGCATCTCCTTCCGGCAAGGCAGGGTCGCCAGGGCCGCCGCGGCGCCCGCACCTAAGCCGACCATCGGCCCGGTTCCTGCTGAACTCGGCGAAGGGCTGCGGGCCATCGCCGATCCCGAACTGCGCACCGTATTGGAGTCGCTGGCCGGTCGGCTGGCGGGCTCGGCCGGTCCGCCGCGGGTCGACCCGCCGCCCATCTTTCCCACTCTCAACCTGTCAAAGGTGTCTTGATGAAGAAGTTCGCACTGCTCGCCGCCGCCGCGCTGCTAACCGCTTGCGGCGGCGGCAACGATGGCAACCAGACCGCTGCCAGTGATACGGCGGGACCGGTCGGAACGCCGGTCGCCGCGCCGAACGGTGGCGACTGGACGCAGATGGTGCAGGCTACCCCCGAAGGCGGCATGCTGATGGGCAATCCCTACGCCAAGGTGAAGCTGGTCGAGTTCGGCTCCATGACCTGCCCGCACTGCGCGGAGTTCTCCGAAAAGGCCACGCCGCAGCTGATCGACAAGTACGTCAAGACCGGCCAGGTCGCGTTTGAATTCCGCAACTTCGTGCGCGATCCTCTGGACATCACCATGTCGCTGATCGCTCGCTGCGCGGGCGCCAATCCGACCTTCTTCAAGCTGACCGAGGGCATGTACGCCGACCAGAAGGCGATCTTCGAACGCTTTCAGGCGGCGGCTCAGGCAGAGCTCGCCGCCGCCCAGGCTCTCCCGCCGGCGCAGCAGTTCCCGAAGTTCGCCCAATATGCGGGGCTGCAGGCCTGGGCCGCTCAGCGCGGCTTGCCCTCGGGTC
>CADCWB010000165.1 GCA_902806295.1 uncultured Sphingomonas sp.
CGAGCTGCCGATGATGTGGGTCGTCGCCTTCATGCTGACCTTCGTGGTCGGCGGCATGACGGGCGTGCTGCTGGCGGTGCCGCCGGCCGACTTCGTGCTGCACAATTCGCTGTTCCTGGTGGCGCACTTCCATAATGTCATCATCGGCGGCGTGGTGTTCGGCCTGTTCGCCGGCATCGAGTACTGGTTCCCCAAGGCCTTCGGCTTCAAGCTCGACAAGAAGTGGGGTCTGGTCCACTTCTGGGGCTGGGTGATCGGCTATTGGGTTGCGTGGACGCCGATCTACATCGTCGGCCTGATGGGCACCACACGCCGGGTGCGGCAGTTCGACGATCCGAGCCTGCAGATCTGGTTCGTGATCGCGGCCATCGGCGTGGCGATCATCGCGGTCGGCATTCTGGGCTTCCTGGTGCAGCTGTATGTCAGCATCAAGAACCGGGAAAAGCTGCGGGTCGGGGACGATCCGTGGGATGGCCGCACCCTGGAATGGGCGACCACCTCGCCGCCGCCACCCTATAATTTCGCGTTCACGCCGGTCGTGCACGACCTGGACGCCTGGTACGACATGAAGTCGCGCGGCTACCGGCATCCGGCCAAGGGCTATCGTCCCATTCACATGCCCCGCAACACGGGCACGGGCGTGATCCTCTCGGGGCTGGCCGCACTGCTGGGCTTCGCGATGATCTGGTACATGTGGTGGCTTGCCGCGCTGGCGTTCGGCGGGCTGCTGGCGGTCGCGATCGGCCACAGTTTTAACTATAACCGCGATTACCATGTCCCGGTGGACGAGGTGGAGCGGTTCGAGCGCCGGCGAGACGCATTCACGCCTGCGCCCACACCCGCGGGGGCCTGAGCGATGGCGGATGCGATCGACAGCCAGGCCCGGCAGGAAGCCGAGGCAAGCACGACCTTCCACTTGGCCGAGGACGACCACGGCCATGGAGAAAGCAGCCCGGTGCTGCTCGGCTTCTGGATTTACCTGATGAGCGACGCGTTGATCTTTGCGGCGCTGTTCGCGACCTATGGGGTGCTCAGCACGAGCTATGCCGGTGGGCCTGCCCCGCGGGATATCTTCGAGCTGGAGCTCGTGGCGCTGAACACCGCCATCCTGCTGGTTTCGTCGATTACCTATGGGTTCGGAATGCTGGCGATGGAAGCGGGCAAGGCGCGGTCGGTGCAGCTGTGGCTGCTGGTGACCGGACTGCTCGGCGCGGCATTCGTCAGCGTCGAGGTGTACGAGTTCGGCAAGCTGATCGCGGAAGGCGCGACCCCGCAGCGCAGCGGCTTTCTGTCCGGCTTCTTCACGCTGGTGGCGACCCACGGGCTGCACGTTACGTTCGGCATCATCTGGATTGTGATCATGATGGTGCAGGTCGGCCAGCGCGGCCTGATCCCCGAGAACAAGCGGCGGCTGATGTGCCTGAGCATGTTCTGGCACTTCCTTGACGTGATCTGGATCGGCGTTTTCACCTTCGTTTATCTGCTTGGGATGCTTCGATGAGCTCCACCACCACCGCTGCGGCCGACACGATCGATCACGAGCTTCATTCCCACGGCGACACGCATGGGCATGGGTCGAAGCGGAGCTACCTGATCGGCTTCGGCCTGTCGGCGGTCCTGACCGCCATCCCGTTCTGGCTGGTGATGGCCGCTCCGCTTGCCAATCCAGGGCTGACCGCGGCGCTGGTGATCGGTGCCGCGGTTGCCCAGATCCTGGTGCACACGATCTGCTTCCTGCACGTCAACACGCAGGGCGAGGGGGGGTGGACACTGGTCGCCTATCTGTTCACGGGCGTGATCCTGGTGATCACCATCGCGGGCTCGCTGTGGATCATGTACCATCTCAACAGCAACATGATGCCGGGCATGATGACTGGCCAGGTGAGCACCAGTCCGTGAGCCGTCGGGGAGGGAAGCGTGTTTTCCTCCTCAGCCTGTGCCTGCTTGGCTTGGTCCTGTTCGGGGCACTTGGCCTCTGGCAGCTCGAGCGTCGGCAATGGAAGCTGGACCTGATCGCCCGAGTGGATGCGCGCGTGCATGCCGCACCGGCTGCGCTGCCGGCACGCAGCAGTTGGGCGAGGCTGGGACCGGCCGACATCGAATATTGGAAGGTGCGCGCGTCGGGGGTGTGGCTGCACGAGCGTGAGACGCTGGTGGACGCGCTGACGGAGCGAGGACCTGGGTCATGGGTGCTGACGCCGCTGCGAACAGCGGAGGGGGTGGTGCTGGTGAACCGCGGCTTCGTTCCGCCGGACCGCCGAGCTGCGTCGAAGCGGGTCCAAGGGCAGCAGCGTGGGCCCGTTGCGGTGACCGGGCTGCTTCGATTGACGGAACCGAACGGCCGCTTTCTGCGGCCCAATCGACCGGCGGAGGAGCGCTGGTTTTCGCGCGATGTGCGAGCGATCGCCGAGGCTCGCGGCCTGATCGGAGTGGCGCCCTTCTTCATCGACGCGGACTCAACCACGAACCTCGGCGGATACCCGGTCGGTGGGCTGACGGTGGTCCGGTTCCGCAACACACACCTGCTGTATGCGCTCACGTGGTTCGGCCTGGCGGCGTTGTGCCTGGGCGGGCTGGTACTGCTGCTCAAACCGGGGCAGGCGAGAGCCTGATGGAGACGCCGCTGCTTGCCTTGACCCGGCCGCGCGCCGGGGGCCTGCCGGGCCGGTCGCCCAAGGATGCGGCGGCCGAGAACATGCGTCAGCTGGTGCAGCTGCGCTGGCTGGCGGTCGCGGGTCAGCTGGTCGCAATTTTGTTCGCTCAGTTTGGGCTTGGAATCTTCCTGCCGCTTGCGCCGATGCTGTTCATGGTGGCGTTGCTGGCGCTCGCCAACATCCTCTTCACCTGGACCCTGCTGAGATACTGGGTGGTGCGCGGCGAGCTGCTGCTCGCCCTGTTGTTCGACATGCTGGTGCTCACCGTCCAGCTCTACTTGAGCGGGGGCGCGGCCAATCCCTTCGTGGCGCTGTACCTGCTCCAAGTGGTGCTTGGCGCCATCCTTCTGAGCTCGGCCATGGTGTGGCTGCTGGTGGTGGCGTCGTGCCTGTGCGTCGCCTTTCTGAGCCGGGAGCATCTGCCGCTAGCCTTGCCCGCTCAGCTGGGCGGAGTGCCGGTCAACCTCCCGCTGGTCGGGGAGTGGATCAGCTTCGCGATGGTGGCGACGCTGCTCGTGCTGTTCATCACCCGGATCAGCCGCAACCTGCGGGCGCGGGACGCTTATGCGGTGGAGCTTGCCCAGCGCGCGGCGGAGGAGGACGGGATCGTCCGCATGGGCCTGTTCGCAAGCGGGGCGGCGCATGAGCTGGGCACGCCCCTGTCGTCGCTGTCGGTGTTGCTGGCCGACTGGCAAAAGGAACCGGCCCTCGCGCGTGATCCGGCTTTGCGGGAGGAACTGGCGGAAGCGGAAGCCGAACTGCAGCGGTGCAAGCAGATCCTGTCCAACATCCTTCATTCCGCCGGCCAATTGCGCGGCGAGGCGATGCGGTCGGCGCCGGCGCAAAGCCTGATCGACGAGACAGTGCGGCACTGGCGCGCGGTCCACGCCGACACGTCGATCGAGGTCGGGGGCAACGTCGCCGGCGCTACGATCGCCGCCGACCCGGCCTTGCGCCAGGCCATCTGGAGCCTGCTGGAGAATGCCGCCGAAGAGTCGCCGGAGCGGGTGGAACTGGTCGGGGAAGTGACTGGCGATCAGCTGGTCCTGTCGGTGCTGGACCATGGACCAGGCTTTACCGACGCTCAGTTGGCGAGGGTCGGGCGCTTGTACCAGTCCAGCAAGGGGCCCGGTCATGGGCTCGGCCTCTTCCTGGCGACCAACGTCGCGCGTCGGCTCGGGGGCCGGCTCGAGGTGGCCAATCGGGAAGGTGGTGGCGCGGTCGTGCGGCTGATACTGCCGCTCGCATCCACGCGGCGGCTGAGGAACGGAAGTGACGCAGAACGGGGCGAAGTGCCTCCTGATCGTTGAAGACGACGAGACGTTCGCCCGCACCCTGTGCCGGTCGTTCGAGAGGCGCGGCTATCAGGTCAACGTCGCCAACAGCGTCGAACAATTCGTGCAGCTGCTGAAAACCGTTCGGCCGCGATACGCCGTCGTCGACTTGAAGCTAGGGACAGAGTCGGGCCTCAACTGCGTGCAGGCGCTGCATGAACTCGATCCCGCGATCAAGATCGTCGTCCTGACCGGCTACGCCAGCATCTCGACGGCGGTGGAGGCAATCAAGCTCGGGGCCTCCCACTACCTACCCAAGCCGGCCAACACGGACGAGATCGAGGCCGCGTTCGGCAAGGCCGACGGCGATGCCGAAGTGCCGATCACCAACCAGCCGACGTCCATCAAGACTTGGGAGTGGGAGCGAATCCACGAGACCTTGGCCGAAACCGGCTTCAACGTCTCGGAGACCGCGAGACGCCTCGGCATGCACCGCCGCACCTTGGCCAGGAAGCTGGAAAAGCGGCCCTTGAAGTAGCCGACCCAGCTCCCGAATCATGCGCTGCCTAGATCTCAGTTCGCGTCATGGCTGTGGGTCGAGGTCCGCGCGTTGCCGGCGGCGCCGTTGCCATTCCCTTCCCACCAGTAAGCCGGACGAACGCGGTCGCCGGTGATCCGCTCGTTGAGGGTCGCGGCATCGTACAGCCGTCCGCCAAGCATCACCATGTTGACCTTGTCGCTGTTGCGGATGTTTTCCACGGGATTGGCGTCGAGAATGACGAGGTCGGCCAGCTTGCCTTGCTCGAGCGTGCCAAGATCGCGGTCCAGCCCGAGGGTCTTCGCTGGCATGATCGTTGCCGCCTGCAAGGCCTGGAGCGGAGTCCAGCCGCCCTTGACGAAGCTCCACATCTCCCAGTGCGCGCCGATGCCATCCTGCTGGCCGTGGGCGCCGATGTTCACCTGCACGCCCCGATCAGCCAGCTTGCGCGCCTCGCGAGCGGCCCAGGTGTCGGCATAATCCTCTTCCGGAGCAATCTCGCGCCGGGCGTTGGCAGCGGCGAGCGTACCCGGCGGAATGTGTGCCTTCAACAAGGGATGCTCCCAAACATTGGTGTGCGAGCGCCAATAAGGGTCGCCGCCAGGGCCACCGTAGCTCACCACCAGTGTCGGCGTGTAGTTGGTCCTGGTCTGCGACCACATCTGCAGCACGTCCTGATAGAAGGTGCTGCCAGGCACGTTGTGCTCGACCGTGGCATTGCCGTCCTGGATCAGGCTCATGTCCATGTTGAACAGGGAGCCACCCTCCGGAACCACCAGCATGCCTTCGGCCTGGGCCGCGGCGACGACCATCTGGCGCTGCTCACGACGTGGTTGATTATAGTTCTTCACGCTCCGAGCGCCCTGCGCCTTTAAGCGGCGGACATGAGCGATCGCGTCATCGAGCTTGCCAATCTCAGCGAAGGCGCCGGCCGCCTTGGCGCCGTAGATGATCTCGCCCGTGGAGAAGATGCGCGGGGCCAGGATCATGCCCGCGCGCTGCAGCTCGGACGCTGCAAACACCTCCGATGCTCGATTCGAGGGGTCGTGAATGGTCGTGGTGCCGAGCGCCAGATTGGCCTGCGCGGACCAGTTCTGCTGCGGAACGAAGCCGTTCTCGCCCTGCGGTCCGTGCGCGTGAGCGTCGATGAAACCCGGAACGATGGTCTTGCCGGCGACGTCGACGGTGCGCGCGCCGGCCGGAACGGCAACGCTTCCGCTGGGCCCAACGGCCAGGATGCGATCGCCCTGGATCACGACGGTGCCATTCTCGATGATCCCGCCATCATTGCCGCGCATCGTGACGATGCGGGCGCCGGTCAGCGCCACGGTCCCGGTCGGCTTGTCGGCGCGCATTGTCCTCGACAGCGCGGTTCCGCTCTTTGGCGGGGTGTAGCCGGGGTAGTAGGCCGATCGGGTGTCCGTTCCATAGAGCGTCGGTCCGACGCTCCAATGGACCTGAGTGCCGTTGCGCGAGAAATGGATGAAGTCGCCGCCACCTTGGCTTAGGCGGACGGAGGGCAGGGCGCCTTTCTCGGTCGCAGCCTCGACGTTCTGAGCGCCTGGGAGCAGCGGCATGAGGAAGGCCTCGTAGTTCTGACGGAAGGCCACCGAGCGGCCATCGGGCGCCACCTGGAAGTCGCTCGTCAGATCGCCGGAGGCGTGCACCCGCTTGGCCTCACCGGACAGGTCGGTGCTGACCAGCTGGAGCTTGTCGTTGTCCTGCGCCGTCATGAAGATGCGGTCGTTGGTCGCACCGAACTGCGGATTGCTGACATCCCGCTTCACCAGCTTGGGGCTGCCGCCGCGTACCGGCACGACATAGATGCCGGAGTCACGGTTCCACTGGTCGGAGGTGAGCCCGCCGCCGGAGCCAGCCTCGAAGGCGATCGACCCGCCGTCCGGTGAAAAGCGGAGGTTGGAATAGTGCCCCGGTTGGCTGCTCACGGTTTTCGCAGTGCCGCCTCGCGCGGGAACAACCAAGATTCGGCCGAGATCGCGGTCGTTCCAGCTGACAAAGGCGATCGAGCGGCCGTCGCGCGACCAGGTCGGCCAGGCTTCGAAGTTATTGTCACCGCGGGTCAGGGGACGCGGCTCTCCGCCGGCCGCCGGGCGGGTCCACAGCTTGCCGAGCGATTCATAGACCAGCTGGCTTCCGTCGGGTGACGTCTGCGCCCAGCGGATCATCTTGGTGTCGAAGCTGGCCGGCGCGACGTCGATCATGGGATGAAGCGAGTTGGCGACCACGCGGTCGTCCTGAACCCGAAAGGCGATCTCGCGCGCATCGCCGCCGGCGACCGGCAGGCGGCGGATCTTGCCGCCAGCCCAAAACACCACCTCGCGGCTGTCGGCGGTCCAATCCATGTTCGGGTAGACGCCGGTGACAGCCCAGGTTTCCTGCATGTCCTGGTCGGGCAGATCGTAGAGCTTGCGCTCATTGCCGCTTGCCAGATCGCGCACGTACAGCTTTGACTTTGCTCGCTCCCGCCGAACAAAGGCCAGGTACTTGCCATCGGGTGACGGGGTTGGCCGAACCGCGCCGCCGATCCCACCGGTCAGCCGATGGGTCTCGCCGGACTCCAGTTCATAACGGTCGATGGCGAACAGCGCACCGTTGGAATCCTGCGCATATTGGAAGGTATTGCCCGGCGTGATGTTGCGGGTGAAGTAGATGCTCTTGCCGTCCGATGCGAAGGTCGGCTCACCAAGCTCCTTCTGCAGCTTCTCGTCGGCGCGCTTGACCAGCTGAACGCCGCCACCGCCATCCACATGGTACAGCCACACCTCGCCCGTCCCGAGCGAGCGCGCGGTGGTGAAATGCTTCTTCGCGACGATGTAGCGGCCGTCAGGGCTCCAACTCGGCTGATTGAGGAGGCGAAACTCCTCCTTGGTCAGCTGCTTCTTATTCGAGCCGTCCGCTCCCATGAGCCAGATGTTGTCCCCGCCGCCGCGATCCGAAACGAAGGCGATGCGGGCGCCGTCGGGCGACCAGCGCGGCTGCTGCTCATAGGAGAGGCCTTCCGCCACCCGGGTCGGCGTTCCGCCCGTGATCGGCATCACGTAGATGTCGCCGAGCATGTCGAAGGCCACGCGTGTGCCGTCCGGCGACACGTCGACGTTCATCCAGGTGCCCTCATCCGTGCTGATCGGCACCTTGCGCAGCGTGAGGCCGCGCGGCGACTCGACGTCCCACTTGGGCGCCTTGCCGTCGTCGCCGGGCGCCTTTGGCGAGGCCGCGGGCGGCGCGTGCTCAACCGCTGCCTCGCTTGCGGACTCTTGGGGTTTGGCCTGCTCTTGCGCAAAGCTGATGGCGCTGCTGGCGAGCAGGAGACAGGTAAGCGAAAGCTTGGCGAGCATGGGGAGCCTTGTCGTGAGTTGAAGGTGGCGACTGCCTTGAGCAAAGCAGCCGAATGTACCGTGCGGCGAGAACGGCGATGTGGCAAGCTCCCGACCGTCTGTCGGCTGGCGAGTTCTCCATCAAACTCGCGCTTGCATCTACGCTACAAATGTAGCATACGCTACAAATGTAGCTCTTGAGGTGAGTCGTGCTGAACCGTTTGCCCCCGAAGGAACGCCAGATCGTCGACCTGCTCTACCAGCGCGGTGAGATGACGGCAGCCGAGCTGACCGAGGCTCTTCCCCAACCGCTCAGCGGTTCCGCCGTTCGCACGATGCTGCGGCGATTGGAGGACAAGGGGTTCGTTCAGCGTGCCGAGGGCGACCGCGGTTTTCTGTATTCCCCCGCCGTCTCGGATCAGGCCGCACGGAAATCGGCATTGTCGGAGGTGGTGCGGGTGTTCTTCAACGGCTCGCCGACCAGTGCCGCGAGCGCGTTGCTCGGGATGTCGGACCTGGTCGATCCGCAGGAACTCAATGAGTTGGAGCGACTGATCGCCGAAGCCCGCAAGGCGAAGGAGAGCTGAGATGGAATTGCTGGTTCCCTTTATCCTGAAGTCGCTCCTCATCGCCGGGGTGACCCTCGGCTTGCTGCACCTGCTGCGGGGCCGCTCGGCATCGGAGCGCAACATGGTGGCGCACGTCGGCCTGCTTGCCCTGGTGCTGGTTCCGATCGCCGCCATGTTCCTGCCGCAACTGGTGGTCCGGGCGCCTGGGTTCCTGGTCGAGCCGGTCAGCCCGCCGGCCAATCTGCCGATCGGTCCCGTGTCATCGGCCCCGGCGCTGCCGCCAGCCACGGCCTTCGAAGCGTTCGATCCGCTCACCCTATGGCCGCTGGTCTACGGCTTGCCGGCAGCATTGCTGCTGGCAGTCACTGCGGTCGCCGTGCTTCGCCTGCTGACCCTCCGGGCCAAGGCGTCGGTGCTGGTCGAGCCGTCGTGGCTCAGTGCCCTGGCGCAAGCGCAGCGCCGAATGAATTTCAAACATGGCACCGCGCTGCTGACGAGCAGCGATCTTAAGTCGCCGATCAGTTGGGGCGTTCTCCGCCCGGTCATCCTGCTGAACGACGAGGCATTGGAGGCGCACCACGACGCCGAGGCGATCATCGCGCATGAACTGGCGCATGTTCGCGGGCTGGACTGGGCAAAGCTGCTGGTCGCGCGGATCGCGACCGCGGTGTTCTGGTTCAATCCGCTGGTGTGGATTCTGGCGCGCGAAGCTCATCAGCTGCGCGAAGAAACGGCCGACGACGCGGTGCTCGCAGCTGATGTTGCGAACACCGACTATGCTCAGCTGCTGGTCGGTGTGGCCCGTCATGAGTGCAACGGCATGCTGCTTGGCGCACATGGCGTTGCACCCTCAAAGGGCAGCCTGTCGCGGCGAGTTCGGCGGGTGCTCGACGCCAGCGTGCCGCGGACGCCCGTGGCTCGCGGCTTTGCCGCCGGGATCGCCTTGGGCGTGGTCGCAACCGCCGCACCGCTGGCGGCCCTCACCTTCACCCCGCAATCGTCGGATCAGTCCCAACCTTATTATGTCGGAGCCTCCGAGCCGGCCTCGTCGCTCCCTTCCGTCGTTGCCGGCTCGGTCGCCAACGCAACGGCACTGACGGGCGAGGTTGTTTCCACCCATGTGGCTGCCGCTCTAACCGGCAACACGGCCGCGACTACCGAATTGGAGCGGAAACTCGAGGAGCGGATTGAAACCAAGATCGCCTATGCTCACCCGCATCCTGGCCCGGCGACCACGCCTGGACCGGACCGGACCGTGGAGCATGACCTGGATGAGGCTATTGATCGTGCAATCGCCGCCAAGGCTGTTGGCGTGACGCCGGAGTATGAGGCGAGGATTCGTTCGGCGCTACCTGGCGTAACGATCGACGACGGCGAGTTGGTGGGACTGCGGGCAGTGGGCGCGACCCCCGAATGGCTCGGTGCCATGGCTCGCGCGGGCTACAACGTTCGCGACGTAGGCGAACTCACCGGCGCTCGCGCAGTGGGCATCAACCCCGCCTATGTGGCCGAGCTTGCCGCTGTCGGGTACCGCAACATTCCCCTCGGCGAGTTGACGGCCATGCGCGCCCTCGGCGTCACGCCGCACTATATCCGCGAGCTCAAGGCCAGGGGCGTGACCGGCCTGACCGTCGACAAGTTGATGGAGCTGCGAGCGCATGGCATCAGCGCCTCCGCTCTGCGGGCCAGACCGCCACATCCGGGCAGACCGCTCGGACCGCGCGGGCATGTCGGACCTACTCCGCCCGAGCCGGACCCGGACATTGATCCGGACGAAGACCCCGATCACGGCGAGTAAGCCGTTCCAACATCGAAGTGCCGACTGCCGACTGCCGCGTGACGCCCTGTTGTCGGGGCGACCGGAGAGGTTTGCCCGCTCAACTGACGAAAGGAGTTCGACATGCATCGCTCTCTAGCGCTTCTGCTCGCGATCCTGCTGACCTCGTTCAGCATCACGTCCGTCGGCTTCGCAGCCCAGGGTGGGGAGCTTCGCTTCGAACTCTCCCAGCGATCGGCTCACCGTGTTCAACTCAGCTTGTTGGATGATGAAGGCAGCGGGCACGGCCGCTCCAGCAGCAGCTTCGCGCTTGCGGATCTTGCGGGGCTCGACCGCAGCGCGATGGCGAGCAGCGAGGCGACGCCGATCAGCTTCGCGCTGGTGCGGGAAGCGGGCCGGATCGACTGCTCCGGCTCGGGCGAGCGCGGCACCGCCAAGGGTTTTTGCCGGTTTGTGGCTGATCGTGCTTTCGCCGATTACTTAAACGGTCAGGGGCTGGCTCGACCAAGCGAGCGCGAGGCGTTTGCCCTGGTCATGGTCGGGGCAAGCCGGCGCTTGGTTCAGGCGATCGCAGCGGCTCGCTATCCCACCCCGGACTTAGACGATCTGACTGCGCTAACGGCACTTGGGGTCACCGAGGACTACATCGCTCAGCTTGCTGCCAGCAGCTATCGCCCGGCCGACATCTCCGACCTGATCGCCTTCAAGGCGCTGGGCGGCACGCCGGCCGACGTCCGCGCGATCCGTGGGAGCAAGGTTAACCTCATCTCTGCCGACGAACTCATCCGCCTCAGGATTGCCGGGCTGCTGCCCTGAACCGGCAGGGATCGTCTACGATGGCGGGCATTGGTGCCGGTTGCAGGAATCGAACCCGCGACCTTCGGTTTACAAAACCCGGGGGCACTGCCGTCCCGAGTTGCCCACAGGCTGCGGAGGTCCAATTTAAAAGTCGCCCGGAGGCTCCACGCGTCAATCCAG
>CADCWB010000166.1 GCA_902806295.1 uncultured Sphingomonas sp.
AGACCGACTCCTCGGCCCAGAACATGGCGAGTGCGGACTGGGAGAACATCGGCAACAACCAAATGCTCGCCGCCGATCCGAGCACTGGCGAGATCCGCCGCTTTCTGGTCGGGCCGCGCGGCTGCGAGATCACCGGCGTGATCGCGACGCCCGACCTGCGGACCCTGTTCGCCAACATACAGCATCCCGGCGAGATGCCCGAGCCTCATCCGCCTCGCAACGACCCCCGGAAGCCCGAGGCCGTGAGCTCTTGGCCGAACGGCGACGCGGGCGGCCGTCCCCGCTCGGCGACGATCGCCATCCGGCGGATGGACGGCGGCATCGTCGGCACGTGACGGCACGGCAAAGCGCTTGCGGCCGGCAGGGCAGCTGCAGACTGCGCGCTACACCGCCGAGTGGCTGATCGAGATGAACAGCCACCGCGGCCGCAACGGCATGCGCGCCGCCTGGCACGACCAGACCTTCAGGCGCGCCGCATAGTGAAACCGGTTGTCCAGGAAACCGGGTGCGGTACAAGTACCGTCTCGGGGTGTGACCCGGGCGATCAGCGGCATTGCGGAAATCCCTGGGCGGGCTCGGTGCGGGTGTGCGTGGTGTGCGCCTGGCCCGCGATTTGCAGCAACTCGGCCGCGGACACCGCACACACCGCACACACGCCGATACTGCCCGCAGCCATGGCGTCACATCGATGCCGCCGTCTTCCGCTGCCAGAGTGCAGTTCAGTAACTTTCCGACCCGACTCCGGCCTTCAATGCCCTCCGAGCGACGATCCTTGGCCCCTGTTGGACCAGTCCCCAAATTCCGCCTTACGAAGGCAATAGGTGTGGCCGTAGATGCCTCGCACGGACTGTGATGGCTGGGATCTCACGCTTGGCGGGTTCTGTCAGGGCTCTTGCCAACTGGCCTGCTTGGCCATTGGGGCACCGCTGGTAGGCTCCGGGACCAACGAGGGGCGGAGGATGAGATCGCACGCCTGGTCGCAGCGGGGGCCTTTTTGACGCTGCTGATACAGGCAGCTGAAACCGCGGCATTGGCCTCAATACAAGCCGTAAGCATGGATGGGGGAGGAATGATGAGAAAAGGCGGACGGTTGGCACGGGCCGGCGGTCTGATTGCCGTCGTCACTTTACTGGCGAGCTTCGCCTCGCCGCGTGTGGAGTGCCTTGCGCCAGGCGGGCCGGGCAGCGGGTGGGACTTCACCTGCCGCACCGTCGGACGGCTGCTCCAGGAGATCGGCATCGTCGACCGCCCGGTGCAGGTCATCAACATGCCGGGTGGCATCGGCGCGGTCGCATTCAGCCATGTCGCCGAGAACCGTTCCCGCGATGCGGGCCTGCTGGTCGCGACCAGCACTGTCGGTATCACTCAAATCGCGCAGCGCCGCTATCCCGGCGATGCCGATCGGATGCGCTGGGTGGCGATGCTGGGAGCCGATATCGGCGTCGTCCTGGTGCGACCCGACTCGCCATATCGAACGCTCAATGACCTTTTCGCCGCACTGAAGGCGGATCCCACTGCCGTCGTGACCGGCGGCACCAGTGGTGCCGGCGGATATGACCATCTTCGGTTGCTGCTGCTCGCCCGTGCCGCGGGGATGTCAACGGAGGAGTTGCGCCGCATCCGCTGGGTCCAGTTCGATGGCGGCACCGCCGTGCCGCAGCTGATCGGCGGGCATGTCGGCGTCATCTCGCTCGATATCGGCGAGATTTCCGGCTTCGTGGAGGCCGGCCAGGTGCGCGCGCTCGGCGTGCTGTCGGATGCGCGTCTCCCGCCTCCCTTCGCCGCGCTGCCGACGGCGCGAGAACAGGGGCTTGATGTGGTGGGGATCAACTGGCGCGGCTTCTACACCGGCGGCCGGGTGGCGGACGCGGCCTATACGGCCATGGTCGACAGCCTGAACCGTCTCTATGAGAGCGATAAATGGCAGCAGGCCATGCGCCAGCACGGCTTGCAGGCGATCTGGCGCGGCGGCCCGGAGTTCGAAGCCTTCGTGCGCCAGCATATCGCGCAGCTGCGCGGCCTTTCGCAGGAGCTTGGGGTGATCCGGTGAGCGACCGCATCGCCGGCGTGGCCCTCGCCCTGCTTGCCGCCTGGTATGGCTGGACCGCGGGCGAGTACCAGATCGACTTCGCCGATGTGGTAGGGCCCTCGGCCTTTCCGCAGGTTCTCGCCGTGCCCATCGGGCTGTTGGGCCTCTACATTGCGCTGCGGCCCGACCCCTCGCCCGGCTGGCCGTCGGGGCGGCACCTGCTCGGACAGGCCATGGCGGTCGGCTTGCTCGTCGGCTATGCGCTGCTGCTCGTGCCCGTGGGCTTCCTGCCAAGCACCACGGTGCTGGCCGGGGCGCTGGCGCTGCTGCTCGGTGCCCGGCCGGGGCCGGCGGCAGCATCGGGCGTGATGGTCAGCCTCGGCTGCTACGCGCTGTTCGCCTGGGTACTCGACCTGCCGCTGCCACCCGGCGCGCTGTTCGCTGGGCCGGAGTAGGGAGGCATGGAGATCCTACCCGCGCTCGGGCAGGGCTTCGGCGTCGCGCTGGAGCCGCAGAATCTGCTGTTGGCTCTGATCGGCTGCTTCGCCGGCACGGTGATCGGCGCGCTACCTGGGATCGGCCCAACCAACGGCATCGCCATTCTGATCCCGCTTGCCTTCAGCCTCAGCCTGTCGCCGGTGGCGGCGATGATCCTGCTCACCAGCGTCTACTATGGCACCATGTTCGGCGGCCGGATCTCCAGCATCCTGCTTAACATTCCAGGCGATGCGCCAGCGGTGATGACCTGCCTCGACGGCTACCCGATGGCGCGCCAGGGCCGGGCCGCGGACGCGCTGGCAATCTCTGCCATCTCCTCCTTCCTTGGCGGCACGCTTGCGACGATCGGCTTGACGCTCTCGGCGCCGCTGCTGGCACAGGCCGCGATTCATTTCGGACCTGCGGAGTATTTCGCGCTTTATATCATGGCGGTAGTAGCGGTGAGCGGTGTCGGCTCCGCTAATCCGGCGAAGATGCTACTCTCGGGGTTAGTTGGCCTGGCGCTGGCGACTATTGGGCTTGACCCCGCGAGCGGCGTGCCGCGCTACACGTTCGACAGTTTCGAACTCTATGACGGCATCGATTTCGTGGTGGCCGCGGTCGGGCTCTTTGCGATCAGCGAGTTCCTGCTCTTCATCGAGCAGCGCGGCAGCGGCACCGAAGCCAAACGGCTCCCGGTCGGTCGCATCGGCACCGCCTTCCACCGCATGATCTATCCGATGGTGACGCTGCGGGCGAGCTTGCTCGGCTTCATCATCGGCGTGCTGCCAGGGGCCGGCGCGACCATGGCGAGCTTTCTCAGTTACACGCTGGAGAAGCGCATTTCCGATAAGGAGGGCACCTTCGGCCGCGGCGACCCGCGCGGCGTGGCGGCTCCGGAAGCTGCCGACAACGCCGCCGCCGGGGGCAATCTGGTGCCGATGCTGACGCTGGGTATTCCCGGCAGCGGCACGACCGCGATCATGCTTGGCATGCTGGTCACGCTCAACATTCAGCCGGGGCCGCTGCTGTTCGAGCGGCAGCCGGAACTGGTCTGGGGGCTGGTGGCTTCGCTCTATGTGAGCAATGTGATCCTGTTGGTGCTGAACATCCCGCTGGTCGGCATCTTCGCTCGACTGCTGACAGTGCCGCCACGCTATCTGATGCCGGTGATCGTCGTCGTCAGCTTTATGGGCGTCTATACCGTCAGCAATAGTGCATTCGACCTGTTGCTGATGGCGGCTTTCGGCGTGCTGGGCTACGGGATGCGGAAGATGGGCTTTTCACTCGTGCCGATGGTACTCGGCATGCTGCTGGGAGGTCCGATGGAGCAGAGCCTGCGCCGGGCACTCCAGGCCAGCGGCGGACAGGTATCTATCCTGATCGCCAGCCCGCTCTCGATCGGCCTTCACCTCACGACCTTAGGTGTCGTTGTTCTGGCCATCTTCCTCGAGATACGAAGGCGCAGGCGGCTACACCGTCCGGTGGCGCCGGCGGAAGTTGCCTAGCGTGCCCTAACGATGACGGAGGCCTTGAACAGTGGAGCAGCGGTTGCGCCGCATCGCGGTCATGCCGAGCGGACGAAGCCTCGTGGAGATCACCGACGAGGTCCTCCAATGGGTGCTGGCCCAGCGGATCGAGACCGGCCTTTTGACTGTATGGTGCCCGCACACCTCGGCCTCGCTGCTGGTGCAGGAGAATGCCTCACCGGACGTCCGGGCCGACCTCGAGGACTTCTTCCGGCGCTTGGTGCCGGACGGCGGCGGCGGGCGCTACCGGCACCAGGAGGAGGGGGCGGATGACATGCCGGCCCACATCCGGGCGGCGCTCACGCAAACCCAGCTCTCCATCCCGGTAACGGAAGGGCGGCCGGTGCTCGGGACCTGGCAGGGGATCTACCTCTATGAGCACCGGACGCAGCCGCACCGGCGCGAGCTCGTCTTGCACTTGGTAGGCCAAGCCAAGCGGCCGTGCGAGAGCGGCTGATTTCGAGCCGCGGACCGGTGGCTCTGCTGTCGGGGACATCGCATGCCGCTGCTGGCCTTCAGGAAATCTGCTCCTGCGACCGGTGAGCAATTGACGCTAGAGCTGGTGTTGTCCAACGCCGGTGACCGCGCACTCAAGGACGGTTCGACCTGCTCCGCCGAGTTGCGCGAATACCTGGTGTAAACCCCCAACAGTAAAATCGGCAGTGTGCAGTATGGGCGTGTGTGCGGTGTGCGAAGTGTGCGCGGCCAAGCCTGGAACCGCGATCCGAGGCGCACACCAGGCACACCACGCACACCCGCGCCTACTCCGCTCGGAGGATTTCCTCCCTCACGCTGATGACACGCGCCCGGCCGAGCGGCTCGGGGAAGTCACGCGTGACCGTGGTCTTGCCGCCCATTTGTTGGTGGAGGAGGTCCGCGTCCCGGAGATGATGTACGACGAGCTTGGCGGAAAGGCCGGCGCAGACCCCATCGCGGAACACCTCGGCGGGAAAGCAGAACTCGACCCGCCGCCCCCGCGGGTAGACGAGGCCGGCGGCGGTGGCGAATTCGTCGCGGGTCAGGCGTCCGGACTGCGCCCGCAGGTCGATGAAGCTCCCGCGCTCCCTCCGGATGTACTCCGCGACCGCGCCGATGCTCTCCTCGGCGGTCTGCGGCCGCAGCAGGCTCCTGAGCGCCGACAAGGCGCTGGTGGCCGTGGGCAACGCGCTTCCTAATGCCGTCACCGGCACCGACGGCGACGACGCGCTCTATGGCGAGGGCGGGAACGACACGGTTGTCGGCGGCCGCGGGCTCTATGCTCTGCACGGCGGCGCGGGCGACGACCACCTCGACGGCGCATCGGGCAAGGACTTCCTGTCGGGCGGCCCCGGCGGCGACCGGCTCGTGGCTAGCGCCGATCCCGACATGATCGACGGCGGAACCGGCGACGACACTGTCGATTTCAGCGGCTCGACGGCGGGCGTGCGCGTCGACCTC